>JADGAL010000150.1 GCA_015232025.1 Alphaproteobacteria bacterium | reverse complement strand
CCGTTGGCCGGGTCGTCGCACACGAACACCATGCCGTCCTCGGGCCGCGCGGCGGCGGCGAAGGGCTTGGCCCGGGTCGAGGCGCACAGGCCGAACATCCGGCCGCCGGCCGCCACCACCTGGCCGATCGGCCCCAGGCCTTGGGCGGGCGAGGGGTTGGGCATCTCGTCGAACGTTTCGCCATCGGAACTACGCAGGATGCGGCTTCCCACCGCCGAGACCACGGGGATCAGCAGCGAACCCGCCCCGCCGCCCGGCACGCGGGTGACGGTCGCCATCTGGGCGCCCTGCGCCAGCGTCAGGCGCAGCAGCCGGTCGCCCTGGCGGACATGGGTCGGCGCCAGCGGCACGCGATGGGTCTCGCGCCATTCGCCGCCCGTCGCCGGGGCGACCAGGAAGCGCTGCACGCCGGGGCTTTCCGGCGCCTCGCCGGATTCGACCACGCCCGCCACCACCATGTCGCGGTAGGGCGCCAGCACCTTGAGCGCGGCGTTGCTCGGCCGCTCGACCGGCAGGGGGGCAAAGGTGGCTTGGCTGGACATGCGCGGTGGTTCCGGTGTCAGGGTTCGAGAACAAGCTTCAGGAATGCGTCGTCCTTCCAGCCGGCGCCGCGGCCGGCCAGACGGACGATCACCATGCCGTGCGAGGGCAGGACGTACAGCCGCTGATTGCCGGCTCCGCCGGCCACCACCATGTCGCGCGGCGCGTTCGGCACCAGGCGGGCCGGCGGCTTGCCCTTGCGCGTGTCGCGCGGCGAAAGGCCCGGCTGGTCGTTCAGCCACAGGGTCAGGCCATAGGCCGGATTGGCGGCTCCGCCCTGGGCGCATCGCGCCACGATGTCGGGCGAGTCGAGCAGATATTGGCCGAATTTCAGCCATTCGCGGGCGGTCAGCGCGGCGCCCGCCGCCATGGTCGGATTGCCCGCCGCGTCGCGCCGCCAAGACGCCACCGACAGGCCGATCGGGCCGAACACCCGCCGTTCGAGAAAGGCCACCGGGTCCTCGTTCAGGCGCCGCTTCAGAAAGGCGCCGAACACGGTGAGATGGCTGGGGCCGTAAACGAAGGTCGAGCCCGGCTCGTGCTCAAGCTCCAGGGCGATCGCCTTGGCGAAATTGTCGCCGCTGGCGCCGCGCAATTGGCGCACGCCGGCCGGCAGCCCGCTGGTGAAATCGAGAAGCTGACGCACAGGGACCAGAGCCTTGCGCGGATCGTCCTTCCATTCCTCGATGGTCGCGGCGACCGGCTCGTCCAGGGTGAACAGCCCGTCGGCCACGGCGGTGGCGGCGGCGGCGCACCAGAAGCTCTTGGTGCCGCTGTGAAGCTGATGGGGCGTATTGGCGTCGCCGCGCGCATAGGCCTCGAAGGCCAACCGGCCGCCGCGCAGGATCGCCAGCGCCACGCCGCCATGCTCGGCGGAATAGGCGGCGGCCTTCTCATAGGCTTGGCGCTCCTGGGCGGTCGCGGCGAAGGGAATCGGCGGCTCGGCGGCGCGGGACGGCGCCGGCCCCAGCACGGCCAGCAGAACGAGAAGGACGAGGCGAAGCGCCGCGCTCACGGCGATCCCCAATCCGTGCGGCCCCGCCAGATCTCCAGGCCGCCGCGCGGGTTGTCGCGGTATTCCCAGCCCTTCAGGCCCTTGACCGCGATGCGCGGCGCGAACGGGTTGACGGTGCCGACGAACAGCCCGGCGGGCGTCGATTGCAGCGTGCGGATGCCGTAATTATAGGGGTTGTCGAAGCCGTTCATGGTGACCGGCAGCCAGTTCTCGCCATCGGCGCTGCGCCACAGATCGGCGCCGGCCTGGTGGTGGAACATGGTCTCCAACCCGATCTTGTCGATCGCGCGGCGAAAGGCCGGGTTCCAGTTCTCGCTTTTCGAATATTGCAGCATCAGGCTCCAGTCGAAGGTGCCCAGATACAGCCACCCGTCATGCGCCGCCATGCGCCAGAAATAGCCGTTGAAGAAATTGCCGAAGCCCGGCATCAGCCCCGACAGCGGCCGCTTGCGGCCATGGGGCGTGTCGCGCGCCACGCCGACCAGCAGGTCCCAGCTTCCATCGGCGTTGATGCGGACCAGTTCGGGGCCGGCCGGGCCGACCTTGTTGACGATGTCGATGCCGCCATGCTGGATGCCGCTGCCGATGTAAAGGGCGTCGTTGAACACCCACATGCTGGCCACGCCCTGGTTCTCGCGGCCGCGCCACGCGCCCTCGGACAGCACGCATTCCCAGTCATAGGGCGCCGGACCCTCGGCGCGGGTGCGCCACACCTGATAGCCCTTGGCGCCGCTGGTGCCGGCGTAAAGCCAATCGCCGCAGGCGGCCATCTCGAACACGCTCGAATTGTCGGGATCGCCGAAGCGCGGCTCGCAGACGCGGCGCCACTGGCCTTCGACCGGGTCGTCGGTCTCGTAGATCACCATATGGCTGGTCGAATTGGGATTGCCGTCGGCCTCGCCGGTCGGCGAGGTGAACAGGCGGCCCTTGAACGGCACCAGCAGACGCAGCGTGGTGACCCTCTCGCCCCATTCCACCGGCCGCGGCACCGGCTGGGGAACCTTGCCGTCGAGCAGTCGCAGGATCTGCGTGCCGATCCCCTTGGCCGGCGAATAGGTGCAAAGATAAAGCGCCTCGGACGGGTCGGAACGGCCCTTGAACACCGTCATGTTGCGATAGCCCATCTCGCGGGGCAGCCGCTGGCCGTCGCGGCCGGTGATCATCGGCGAGCGGAACGCCTCGTCCCATTGGCCCGTGGCGGTGTCCAGGCTCCAGATCTGGGCGCGCATGTCCAGATCGTACAGATAGTCGGGGCATTCCACCGGCCACTGGGCCAGGTTGGTCTTGATCTTCGAAATCTTCAGCATGCACATGTTCGAGCGGGTGGTTCCCACGAACAGGCGGTCTCGCCACCAGGCCATACTATGCGGATAGGCGTTGCCGGGATCGCCAAAGCCGTTCTCGGACGCCTTGCGGAAGTCGCCAAGGCCCAGGCCGCGTCCGGGCCATGGCCGCGAAGGTTGCGCCGTCATCATCGGTAGCCCAGGCGACGGGCCAACAAATAGGTGGTCTGGCCGAAACCGCTGCCGTCGGGCATCCATTCCAGGGGACCGTTCAGGCTGGACGGCTTGATCGGGCCGATGCGCAACGCCGGGTTCTCAAGGAAGCCGCGATTGTTGCCGCCCCTGGCCTGATCCGGGCCGGGCCGCGCATAGGGCGACGCCTCGGGATGCTTCATCGCCTCGATGGCTTCGGGGTCGGCCGAGACGCCCAGCCAGTCGGCGATCTGGCGCAGGAAGGGGTCGGGGTTCTCCAGCAGCATCTCGCCTTGCAGGTACATCAATTGACCGGGCGGAAGTCGCGCCGCGAAATCCAGGATGCCCTGGTGCAGGGCGTCCCAGCGCCGCTGGACCTCGCCGGGATTGGTGCTGGCGATGCGCGTCTTGTTCTGCTTGGCTTTGAAGGTCGAGATGCCCGAGGTGCGCGGATGGCGGCCCAGATGCAGGAAACGCGCCTGGGGGAAGGCTTGGAACAGCCGCTTCAGATTCTCGGGCCGGCCATGCGGCGGGCTTTTGTCCACCACCCGGCGCGGCGCGGCGCGCTCGCAGACATGGTAATAAAGGTCGCGGGTGCCCATCGCGCGGCGTTCCTCCAGCCAGGCGAAGGCCGCCTCGATGGTCTGGTCGGTCTGCTCGCCGTGATCGAGTTCGGCCAGCACCCGCAGGATGCCGTGGCGCATGTTGCGCTGTCCGGGATGGTCGACCATGTCCAGGAGTTCGCCCACCGTGTCGGCGATGAACAGATTGACCTCGGGCAGCCCGTACAGTTCGGGATGCTCGCCCAGCATCGAGCAGACCACCGACGAGAACGAGCGGCCGGGGCAAAGGATGAACAGCGGCGCCGGGAGCAT
This sequence comes from Alphaproteobacteria bacterium, assembly GCA_015232025.1. Taxonomy (GTDB): domain Bacteria; phylum Pseudomonadota; class Alphaproteobacteria; order Rhodospirillales; family Magnetospirillaceae; genus JADFZP01. The sequence continues at coordinate 4,242 of JADGAL010000150.1, read as the reverse complement.
CAGGCGGCCTTCCTCTTGCGGGATTTGGGCTTCTCGGGCTCGGGCGCCGGTTCCGGCTCGGGCACGTCGGCGGGAACCGCGCGGGCCAGCAGGTCCAGCTCGTGCAGGGTCTCCTCCAGCAACGCCTCCAGCATGGTGGCGCGGAAGCTCAGGCGCTCGCGGTAGCGATCGATCTCGTCGGCCGTGCTGGACGAGTTCAGCCGGGCGCTGGGAAGCTGCTTCCACAGATCCTCGACCGAGGTCGGGGGCGGCGCCTCGGGGGTGCCGCGCATCTGGCGCCACAACTCGACGCCCATCTTGCGCAGGGCGGGGTCGGCGACGACGTCCTTCAGGCTCATCCGCGCCACGCCCTCGACGGCGCGGGCGGGATTGAGTTCGGGCGCCAGCAGGGCGCGGCGCGGCTTGGCCGGCGGCGCCTCGACCGTCTTGGCGCTCCGCTTCTTCTTGGGGGCCGCCGGTTCACTCATAGCCGAACTCCCTGGCCATCTCGGCCACGCGCGGATGGAACGAGGCGCCGTCCGGGCGCCAGTCGAGCGGCCCGTCCAGCGACGGCACCGTGACGCCGCCCGGCCGCAGGGCCGGCGCGTTGAGGAAATTGATGTCGTTGCCCAGCCGCGCGTTGATCGGCCCGACCTGCGAGAACGGCGAGTCCTCGGGATGCTTCATCGCCTCGATCGCCGGGGCGTCGCCCCGGATGCCCAACCAGTCGCAGATGCGGGCCAGCGTGGCGTCCATGTCGTTCAGGAAGGCCTCGCCGCGCACCTGGATCGACCGCTCGGCCGGCAGATCCTCAAGGAAATCCAGGATCTGCGCGTTGGCGTCGTGCCACAGGATTTGCGGGTCGAGAACCGGCTCCTCGCCGCTGCGATCGACCGAGCCCAGCATGAACAGCAGCGCCGGCCCGCCCTTGGCGCTCATCAGCGACTCGCACTGGCCGCGCGGATGGCGCAGCAGGTGGATGAAGCGGGCGTTGGGAAAGGTGGCGATCAGGCGGTCGAGATTGACGCGGCTGCGCAGATAGCCGGGGCTTTTCTCGACGATGCGCAACGGCGCGACGTGTTCGGCCAACTCGCGATAGACCTCGCCCGAGGTGCGGTCGCGGCGGGTCTTGATCCAGCGCTCGGCCATGTTGACGCTTTGGATGGTCTGCTCGCCGGAATAGAACTGGGCGACGGTGCGCAACATGCCGTGGCGCATCACCGCCCAGAAGGGCGAGCGAAGCTGGCCGTCCGGCTCGCGCCCGCTCCAGAAATCCTCCATCTTGTCGGCCTGGAACAGGTTCAACTCGGGCAGCCCCAACAGCTCGGGGTGCTGGCCGACGCAGGCGCAGACCAGCGAGGTGAACGAGCGCGGCGGCGCCAGGATGAACACGGGGTCCAGCATGTTCAGCGCACCATGCCTTCCAGGAAGGGCACCTCGAACGCCTTCTCGTGCATGATCGGTCCGTGACCGAAATAACCGCCTTCGCCGAACAATTCGCCATGGTCGGCGGTGATGATGAACCAGGTGTTGGGCGGGCATTTGGCCAAAAGCTCGCCCAGCAGCCTGTCGACATATTCGACGCAGGCGACCTGCTGATCGTGGAAGCGGGCCATCTCCTCGGGCGGGAAGAAGCCTTGCGGCTCGTCGGGCTGATCCGACGAGCGGGTCAGCAACTCGTCCATGCCGCTGACCACGCCATGCACGCCGGAAATGCGCGGCAAGGTGATGTCGCCCAGCATGTAGGGATAGTGCGTCTCGCCCAGATTGAGGAACCAGAAGCTGGGTTGGGCGTCGCTGAACCCGATTTCGCGCACCATGCCGGCGAAATCGTTGTGGTCGGTCATCAGCTTGTAGTCGTCGAAGCCGCGGTTGAACCCGGCGAACGGGTTCAGCACCGGCATCGAGACCCGCGCCGTGCAGCGGTAGCCCTGATCCTTCAGCACCTTGGCGAGGCACAGTTGCGGCACGAAGGATTTGAACGACATGCCCGGCACGTCCAGCCGCTCGATCCAGCGCGAGAATTCCTTCTTGTAGACCTCCGAGGCGAACACCCCGCGCGGCGAGGTGTGCGGCATCTGGCCCATCAGCAGCGTCTGGTGCGACGGCGAGGTCCACGAAGCGTAGGAGAACCGCCGTTCGGCCTTGCCGATGCGGTCCATGTTGGGCGTTTTGGCCCGGGCGACGCTGTCCCAGCGGCAGCTATCCATGACGATGAAGACCAGATTGTTCGCCAACGAATTTTCCTCAGCCCAACCCCGGAAAAAATCGACGCAAGTAGTAGCGCAACTCGCCAGCCCATCGCAATGCCGGAACCTCCCACGAGCCGCTGGCCGCCCGCCGGGAAAACTGACACACTCCGCACCATGAGCGACGATGCCCACGCCCGCAAGGAACGCCTGCGCAAACTGCGCGAGCGCGCGCAACCCGCGCCCCAGACCCCGCGATCCGTCGACCCGGCCCCAACGGCCGGCGGCGGCGCCCGTATGGCCCAACGGGTGCTGCGCCTGCTGAGCGTCGGCCCCAAGCTGCCCGGCAGCCGCGTCAGCCAGCCCGGCATGGTCCGCCTGGCCGAGCTTCTCAACGGCCATGACGGCCCGTTGGTCAAGCGGGTGCTCACCTTCCTGTCCCAACCCGGCGAACCCCGCGTGGCGGGGCTGTCGGTCGCGCAGGCGGAAAAGCTGCTCGACCTGTTGTCACGGCGAAACGACGGCGGCGACGCCCTGGCGCGCCTCGACGCTCCACCGCCCAAGGTCGAGCCCGTCAAGGCGGCTCCGCCCGCCGAACCGGGCTGGGTCTCGACACTGGAAGACGATTTCTTCTGAGATTCCGCGCCAGCCACCACGAAGAAAAAGATCGAGGAAACACCAAGGACACCAAGGACACCAAGTTGACGGAATCAGGGCGCACGACGTCGCTCCCCTCCCGGTTCCTTGGTGTCCTTAGTGTCCTTGGTGTCCTTGGTGTCAGAAACTTTGGGCGCCAAGGCGCCGCTCAGCCGGCGCGGGCCTTGCGGCGGGGTTTGGCCAGGGCTTCGGCGAGGCTGTATTGGAACGCGGCGGCCAGGGCGGGCCAGTCGGTTGCGGTCGCGGCCTCCACGGCGGCGACCTTGGCTTCGCCGCCTTCGCCGCGCAGCAGGGCGGCGCGGAAGGATTCGGCGGCTTGGCGGGGCTGGCCCTGGGCGAGGTGAAGGCGGCCCCAGCCGGCCAGCACATGCGCCTGGACCCGGCCGCGCGCCGGCAGCGAGTCGAGCAAATCGCGCGCCTCGTCAAGCTTGCCTTGCGCCAACAGGGTGTCGACCAGCCGCAGCTTGGTCGACAGGCTGTGTGGCCGGCCCTCCAGGGCGCCGCGCAGGGCGGCCTCGGCCAAGCCGTGCTCGCCCGCCTGGGCGCGCAGCTTGGACAGGCCGACCAGCAGGCGCATGTCGCCCGGCCGCTCGGCCAGGGCGTTCTCCATGACGCGGGCGGCGCCGTCGGTGTCGCCCTGGCGCACATGAAGCTTGGTCAGCCGGCGCAGCGCCTTGGGCTGGTCGGGATCGACGCGCAGCACGGCCTCCAATTCGGCGGCCGCCCCCTCGGTGTCGCCGGCCTTGTTGCGCATGCGCGCCAGCATGGTGCGCGCCGCGACGTTCTGTGGATCGAGGCGCAGCGCGCGGTCCAGTTCGGCGGCGCCACCCTCGTCATCGCCCAACTGGAATAGGGCCTGGGCCAGCGCGACGCGCGGCTTGGCCGATTTGGCGTCGAGATCGACGGCGCCGCGCAGCAGCGTCTTGGCCTCGGCAAGCTCGCCCAGCTTCAGGCGGCCAGGCCGGGCTCGATGGCCAGGGCTTGATGGAACAGCGCCTCGGCCTCGGCGTGGCGGCCCTGCTTGAACAGCACCTTGCCCATCACCAGCACGGCGCGCGGCGCGTCCGGATCGCGTTCAAGCAAGCGGGCCAGTTCCGCCTCGGCCTCGTCCAGCTTGCCCTCCTGGACCATGGCGCGGATCACCGCCATCCGCTCGCGGTCGTCGTCACCGACCATGCTGACGCTGGGCTTCCACTCGCGCATTCGCTCGCTCCAATCTTCAAACCACCGTGGCGGCGACCGCCACGGTGAAGCGGCCGAAGCCGCACAACGTCACCCGCGCCGAGCGGCCGGCGGCGCGGACTTCGCCGCGCCCCGCGTCCAGCGCCACGATTTCGATTTGGGTCGGCAGGGCGGTGGCGCCGATGCCGAACGCCTTGGCCGCCGCCTCCTTGACGCACCACATGCGCAAGGTCCC
>JADGAL010000014.1 GCA_015232025.1 Alphaproteobacteria bacterium | reverse complement strand
CTGGGCCGCCGCAACGTCTGGATGGCCCCCGCCTTGCGCCTGGGCGGCGCGGCGGCGCTGGTCCTGCTCGGCGGGCGAGAGCTTCTCAGCGTACAATGAACATGCGACAATACGCCCCAGGGGCGATTGTGCGATAAACCAGCTTATGAATTTCGATGTGATCCTTGGCGCGGTGCTGTTGGGGCTGGGAAGCACGCTCCATTGCGCCGGCATGTGCAGCGGCATCGCCGGGGCGTTCTCGATGACCCTCGATCCCTTGGTGCGCCGCCGTCGCTGGGCGGTCGAGACCCATGTCGGGCTGCTCAATCTGGGACGCCTCGTCAGCTACGGGGTGATCGGCGCCCTGGCCGGGCTGATCGGCAGCGCGGCCTTGCTGCTGGTGCCGGTGACCGTCGCCCATACCGTGCTGCGCGGCGCGGCGGCGGTGGTGCTGGTGATGGTGGGGCTGAACGTGCTGGGCGTGCTGTCGCGGCTGTCGGTGCTGGAGCTGATCGGCCGGCCGGTGTGGCGCATGCTGGAGCCGCTGGGGCGGCGCCTGATGCCGGTGCGTAGCCCCGGCCAAGCCTTCGCCTTCGGCATGGTGTGGGGCTGGCTGCCCTGCGGCATCGTCTATTCCATGCTGCTGGTCGCGATGACCGGCGGCGGCGCCCTCGAAGGCGCCGCGATCATGTCCGCCTTCGGCGTCGGCACCCTGCCCGGCACGCTGGCGGCCGGGCTGCTGGCGCGCGGCTTGGTGCGCGCCGTCCATCATCCGGTGGTGCGCAAGGGGCTGGGCTCGGCCCTGGTGGCGATGGGCTTCGTCACCGTGCTGTGGCCGCCCGCCATGCCGATGGTGTTCTGCCCATGAACCCGCCGGTGATCGGCCGCTCGGCCGCCCTCGAATCCGCCCTGCGCACCGCCCGTCTGGTCGCGCCGACCGACGCCACCGTGCTGCTGACCGGCGAGACCGGCACCGGCAAGGAGGTCGCCGCCCGGCTGATCCACGAGTCCAGCCGCCGCGCCGGTGAGCCGTTCATCGCGGTCAACTGCTCGGCGCTGCCCGAGGCGCTGGTCGAGGCCGAGTTGTTCGGCCATCGCCGCGGCGCCTTCTCGGGCGCCACCCAGGACAGCCTGGGCAAGATCCGCGCGGCGTCCGGCGGCACGCTGCTGCTCGACGAGGTCGGCGACCTGCCGCTCGCCGCCCAGGCCAAGCTGCTGCGCTTTCTGGAAAGCGGCGAGGTCCAGCCGCTGGGAGAATCGCGCGCCGCGCGCGGCGACACCCGCGTGGTCGCCGCCACCAACCGCGATTTGATGAGCGCGGTGGGCGCCGGACGGTTCCGCGAGGATCTGTTCTACCGCCTGCACGTCGTTCCCATCGAGCTTCCGCCGCTGCGCGAACGCGATGGCGACGTGGCGCTGCTGGCCGCCCATTTCCTGGCCCGCTTCGCCGAACAACATGATCGGCCGGCGCCGCGCCTGGGCAAATGCGCGCTGAAGCGGCTGCACGCCCATGCTTGGCCGGGCAATGTCCGCGAGTTGCGCAATCTGTGCGAAAGGCTGGTCATCCTGCATCCCGGATCGACCATCGAGGCGGCCATGCTGCCCTTGCCGGCCGCCGCCCCGGCCAGTCCGGCCGGGCTGGCCTTGCCGGCCGAGGGGCTGGACATTTTCGCGCTCGAACGCAGCCTGATGGCCCAGGCGCTGGCCCTGGCGGGCGGCAACCAGTCGCATGCGGCGCGCCTGTTGGGCATGTCGCGCGACCGGTTCCTCTATCGCCTGCGCAAGGGAACCTGACTGGCCCCTTTTCCACGCGTGGTCGCCTGCCAATCTCTTCGGGAAACGCTGGGAGGGTCGGACGGTGACACAATGGGTGCGGACGGGTGGCTTGGCGGTGGCCGCGATCCTTCACGACTTCATCGCCGACGAGGCGCTGCCGGGAACCGGACTCGAGCCGGCCGGCTTCTGGACCGGGCTGGAAGACATTCTGAACGCGATGGCCCCGCGCAACCGCGCCTTGCTGGCGCGGCGCGACGCCTTGCAGGCGGCGATCGACGGTTGGCACCGGGCGCGGCGCGGCAAGCCGATCGATTACGCCGCCTACCGCGCCTTCCTGGAAGCGATCGGCTATCTGGTCCCGGTGGGGCCGGATTTCATCATCGGCACCGCCAATGTCGATCCCGAGATCGCCACCGTGGCCGGGCCGCAACTGGTCGTGCCGGTGACCAACGCCCGCTACGCCCTGAACGCCGCCAACGCCCGCTGGGGCAGCCTGTACGACGCGCTGTACGGCACCAACGCGATCGCCGGTCCGCGCGGCCCCGGCTACGACCCCGAGCGCGGCGCGCGGGTGATCGCCCAGGCGCGCGCCCTGCTCGACCAAGTGGCGCCGCTGGCCGGCGGATCGCATCGCGACGCGGTCGGCTACGGCCTGCGCCACGGGCAATTGGTCGTGGTGCTGACCGGCGGACGCGAAAGCGGACTGACCCACCCCGAGCGTCTGGTCGGCTTCCAAGGTGATTCGGCGGCGCCTTCGGTGGTTCTGCTGGCCCATCACGGCCTGCATGTCGAGATTCGGGTCGACCGCGCCCATCCGATCGGCCGCGACGACCCGGCCGGAATCGCCGACATCGTCTTGGAGGCGGCGCTGACCACCATCGTCGATTTCGAGGACTCGGTCTCGACGGTCGACGCCGAGGACAAGGTGGCCGCCTATCGCAACTGGCTGGGCCTGATGAAGGGCGACCTGACCGCCGGCTTCGAAAAGGCCGGCGGCACCGTCGAGCGGCGGCTAAGCCCCGACCGCCGCTATACCGGGCCGGACGGCGGCACGGTGACGCTGCCCGGCCGCAGCCTGATGCTGGTCCGCAATGTCGGCCATCTGATTTCCTGCCCCGCCGTTCGCCTGGCCGATGGCGCCGAGGCGCCCGAGGGCATTCTCGACGCGGCGATCACCAGCGCCATCGCCCTGCACGATCTGCGCGGCGCGCATCCCGGACGCAACAGCCGGGCCGGCTCGATCTACATCGTCAAGCCGAAGATGCACGGCCCCGACGAGGTCGCCTTCTCGGACGATCTGTTCGGGCGCGTCGAGGATCTGCTCGGCCTGCCCCGCTTCACCATCAAGATGGGCATCATGGACGAGGAGCGGCGCACCACCGTCAATCTGGAGGAATGCATCCGCGCCGCTCGCGACCGCGTGATGTTCATCAACACCGGCTTCCTCGACCGCACCGGCGACGAGATCCACACCTCGATGGAGGCCGGGCCGATGATCCGCAAGGGCGACATGAAGCACAGCCCCTGGATCAGGGCCTATGAGGACTGGAACGTCGATATCGGCCTGGAATGCGGCTTCGCCGGCCGCGCCCAGATCGGCAAGGGCATGTGGGCGATGCCCGACGAGATGGCCGACATGCTGGCCACCAAGATCGCCCATCCCAAGGCGGGCGCCGACACCGCCTGGGTACCCTCGCCGACCGCCGCGACCTTGCACGCCATCCATTACCATCAGGTCGACGTCGACGCCCGCCAGCGCGAACTCTCGGGCCGCCCGCCGGCCAGCCTGGACGACATCCTGATCATCCCGGTGGCCGACCGCCCGAACTGGACGCCCGACGACGTGCAGCGCGAGTTGGACAACGACGCCCAGGGCATCCTGGGCTATGTGGTGCGCTGGATCGACCAGGGGGTGGGCTGCTCGAAGGTGCCCGACATCGCCAATGTCGGGCTGATGGAGGACCGCGCCACCTTGCGCATCTCCAGCCAGCTGCTGGCGAATTGGCTGCATCATGGGGTGGTGTCGCACACCCGCGTGATGGAAACCCTGAAGCGGATGGCGGCGGTGGTCGACGCCCAGAACGCCGCCGACCCGCTCTACCGCCCGATGGCCCCCGATTTCGAAGGCAGCATCGCCTTCAAGGCGGCCTGCGACCTGATCTTCCAGGGCCGCGAGCAGCCCAACGGCTATACCGAGCCGATCCTCCACCGCCGCCGCCGCGAAGCCAAGGCGGCCTGGGCGGACACGGAACCCGGCCCACGAATGACCTAAGTCAAAGCGCGCGCGGCCCGGTGTGTCATGATGCCGGGCCATGAGACGCCTTCTTCTGCTCCTCCTCCTCGCCCTCCTGCCGCTGGCCGCGCCGGCAAGCGCCGCCGCGCCGGACTTCGCGCTGCTCGACCATCACGGACGCGGCGTGACGGCCCGGGACTTCGCCGGCCGGCCGATGCTGGTCTATTTCGGCTACACCTTCTGTCCCGACTTCTGCCCGACCAGCCTGGCCGCGATCGGCCGCGCCCTGGAACTGCTGGACGAGGCCGAGACCGCCCGCGTGGCGCCCCTGTTCGTCACCCTGGACCCCGAGCGCGACACCCCCGCCGTGCTCGCCCCCTATGTCGGCGCCTTCCATCCCAAGATGATCGGCCTGACCGGCGCCCCCGACGCGATCGCCGCCCTGGCCAAGGCCTACCGCGTCAAATGGGAGAAGGCGCCGCTGGGCGACGGCTACGCCATCAACCACGCCACCTCGATCTTCCTGGTGGCGCCCGGCGGCGGCATGATCCGCCTGCCCCACGGCACCCCGCCCGAAACCCTGGCGGCCAAGCTGCGCGAGATGATGCGCTGATCCGTTTGCCCCTTTGCCGGTCCCCGTCGCCATGCCATCATTCGCCGCATGGGCACCCTTGACCGCCTTCACGCGCACCGCGACGACATCCTGCGCCTCGCCGCCGAATTCGGCGCCCGAAACGTGCGCGTGTTCGGATCGGTGGCGCGCGGCGAGGACACCGCGACCAGCGACATAGACCTTCTCGTCGAATGGGGCGAGCATGCCAGCCTCGCCGACTGGGCTGGCTTCCAACAGGAAGTCGCGCGCGTCTTGGGCCGCGACGTCGACGTGGTGTCCGAAGCGTCCTTGCATTGGTACATCCGCGACAAGGTCCTGGCCGAGGCGCGCCCGCTGCCATGAAGGACGCGCGGCTTTACCTCCTGCACATCGACGAGTGCCTGGAAAAGATCGAGCGCTACACGACGGGTGGGCGGACGACGATCGAGGGCGACACCCTCATTTACGACGCCGTGCTCCGCAATCTTCAGACCCTGAGCGAGGCGACGCAGAGATTGCCCGATGATGTCAAAGCCCGGCACCCCGAGGTCCCGTGGCAGCGGATCGCCGGGTTCCGCAATATATTGGTCCATCAGTATTTGGGCGGCATCGACGCGGCAATTGTCTGGAACGTGGTGGAAGCCGAGTTGCCGCGCCTCGGAAGAGCCATCTCGGCCGAACTCGGAAAAGCCGAATAGCGGTGCCGCGTCAGATACCCTACTCGCGATCGGGAAAGTCGATGCCGGGCGCGTCGAAAAAGTCGTCCCATACGGCATTGGCGGGCACGATCACGCGCCGCCGCGCCAGCTTCTCCTCGTAGATATCCTGCAACCGCGTCCAATAGCCGGCGCCCGTGCCGAAGGCGTGGCCGAGGCGGCAGGCCATTTCGGCGGTGATGCCGCGATTTTCATCGAGGATCGCCGTGACGGCGTTCGGCGGCACCCGGATGTGGGCGGCGAAGCCGTGGGCCGTCATGCCCAGGGCGTCGAGTTCGTCCTTCAGCAGTTCGCCGGGGTGGATCGGTGGCAGATCGTCCGATGCCATGGTGACGTGCCTCCTTGACGGTCTCGACTTGGAATGCCCCGTCACGGGTCGCCCGTCAACCCCTACCGGCAGGTCTCGACCGAACCGTCCGCGCACACCCGCCCGTCGGTCCATTTGGCGCCGCCGAGTTTGACGGCGATCATGGTGGCGCCGTCGAGGCGGGCGCCGCGCAGGTCGGCGCCGGTCAGGTCGACGCGGGTCAGGTTGGCGCCGCTGAGATTGGCTTCGGACAGATTGGCGCCGGTCAGGCTGGCGGCGAACATCTGCACGCGGGTGAGATTGGCCTTGGCGAGGTTCGAGCGTTGGAGATTGGCGACGTGCAAATTGCCGTCCGACAAATCGGCCCCGGCGAGGTTGGCGCCGGCCAGGATGCTGGCCTCGAAATTCGCCTCGCGGAGATCCTTGCCGGCCAGGTTGATGCCCTCCAGCTTGGCCAGCAGGCATTGCGCGGCGGGGCCGGGCTTGCAGGCCGAGCCGCTCGGCCCGGTGTCGGCCAGGGCGCTCGACGCGACAAGGGCGGACATGACGAAAGCGAAAATCTTCATCTTGATCTCCGTCAATAACGAGGACATCATGATGACAGAATACGATTTCGGATGATACTACGTGTATATTACGTGTTACTTTAGAAAGACAAGTCCAGCGACGATCAGGACCGCGAACGCCACTTCCATTCTGGCCGTTTGCTTGAGCAGGATGTTGTGGTGCGGTCCCGGCGGCAGCCGGCTTAGGGTGCGGATCAGGCGCAGCGCCTCAGGGAGAACCAGCGCGGCCAGCGCCAGCCGCCAACCGTTGGGAATCAGCGTGGCGAGGACGGCCAGCAAGCCCAGCGGCGCCAGCACCAGCGCGGCGAACAGCCGGTCGGCGCCGGGGCGGCCGAGCAGCACCGCCAGGGTGCGGCGGCCGGCGCGGCGATCGGTCTCGACGTCGCGGATGTTGTTGACGGCCAGCACCGCCGCCGCTTGCAGCCCCAAGGCGAGGCCAAGCACCGCCGAGGCGGGGGTCAAGGCGCCAAGATGCAGCCAAGTGGTGCCGCAGGTGGCGCCCAGGCCGAAGAACGCCACCACGAAAACCTCGCCCAGGGGCGTATGGGCGATCGGGTTCGGGCCGCCGGAATAGGCCCAGCCGGCGATGATCGAGGCGGCCCCCAGGGCGAGGATCGGCCATCCCCCCACCCAGGCCAGCCAGACCCCCAGCGCCGCCGCCAGCCCGAAGGCGACCCGCGACGCGTTGATCACGCGGGCCGGCGAGGCCCATCCTTGCGCGGTGACGCGAAGCGGCCCCAGCCGCTCGGCGCCGTCATTGCCGCGCAGGCAGTCGGCGGCGTCGTTGTGCAGATTGGTGCCGGCCTGGATCAGCAGCGCCGACAGCATGGCGACCAGCGCGGCCAGCCCGTCGATCCGCCCCGCCTCGGCCCAGGCCAGCGCGGTGGCGGCCAAGACCGGAACCACCGACAGCGACAAGGTGCCCGGCCTGACCGCCAGCAGCCACAGCCGGGCTCCGGCGGGCGCCGCGGCCAGCGCCGTCATACCAGATCCCCGCGCCGCACCACCAGATAGCCCGCTCCCGCCGCCACCCCGCCCAACGCGGCCGGATAGGCGATGCCCCAGGCCAGCCAGCCGGTCGGCCCGAAATGATCCAGGATGACATAGGCGGCCGGCCCCAGCAGCACCAGTTGCGGGTCGAACAGCATCATCGAGGCGGTGCGGAACACCTGCAACGGATTGGCCAGCGCCACGGTCACCGCCAATTCGGGCGGCAGATGCTCGCGGATCAGAACGCCCAGCATGACCAAATCCATGAACACCAGCAGCACCAGCCACAGGAAAAACGCCGCGCCCTGCGCCACGTCGGTCGAGCGCGCCACGCTGGAGATCAGGAAGCCGAAGCCGAGAAAGCAGACGATCAGCGAGACCAGCAACGCCAGATCGGCGGCCAGATGCCCCCAGGGCACCTCGCCTCCCGCCATCAGTCCCCAGCCCACGGCGATGCCCAGGGTGGCGAGCACCGGCAGGAAGGCGACCAGGAAGCGGCCGGCGAACTTGCCCCAATACCAGGCGGCCAGCGGCACCGGCAGCGACAGCATGTATTCGGTGACGCCGGCCTCGCGGTCGCCCGCGATCGAGCGCACGGTGGTGATCAGGATGAACACCGGCAAGATCGCCATCGCCACCTGAACATAGGTCACCAACAGCCGCGACAGGCCGGTGAAGCCCATCACCCGCGATTCCGCCAAGCCGAAGATCAGCATCAGGGCGACCAGCACCCCGAACACCCCGGCATAAAGCAGGAACCAGCGCGAGCGGGCCGATTCGGCCACGTCGAGCCGGGCGGCGAGCAGCAGATGGGTCACGTCGGCACCTCGTCGCAGCGGGTGGTGGAGCCGCGCTCGATCACGCTCGCGCGCATCGCGTCGAACGACACGGCCCCGTCGAGTTCGTCGGGATAGGCGGCGAAGCCGTAATCCATCGGGCTGCGCGAGCCCGGCAGGTACCAGGCGGCGCGGGCGTCCAGCCAGGTGGCGCCGTCGACATGGCTCATCACCCAGATGCGGGTCAGCGGATCGTCGGCGAAGGATTGCTTGGCCAGCCAGTGCATGGCGTCGCCGATGTCGTCGAATTTGTATATGCGCCCGGCCGGCGGCTCTTGGATTTCCACGGCGAAGCGGGCTTCGCTGATGATCATGCGGCAGAATTCGCATTCGTCGCGACCATAGCGGATGGGAATCGGCCCCTCCTCCTCGAAGCAGCCGGTCAGCATGAACAAAGCGAGTAGGGACAGGACCAGCCTCACCCCCGCGACTCCTCTTCCAGCGTCAGCCCGGCGACCAGCCCGGCGTAACGCGACATCGTGCCAAGGAAGCGAAGCCGATCGGGGCCGGGCACCAGTCCCGTCCACGCCAGCCCGTCCGCTCCCCCGTCGAATCCCCAATGGGCCATCGCCTGGGCGAAGGCCGGCTCGGCGCGGCTGACCCGCACGCGGGCGGTCAGCGTGGCGGACATCCCGACCGCATCCTCGACGCGGTCGTCGAGTATCACGCGGCCGCCGTCCAATTCCACCACGCGGTTGACCAAGGGTGCCACTTCGTCGAGTCGATGGCTAGTCACCAGCATGGTGGCGGCGCTTTCGCCAAGCAGGCGGAACAAGGCGGCGCGGGCCGGCGGGTCCAGATTGGCGGCCGGTTCGTCCATCACCAGCAGATCGACCGGGCGGCCCAACGCCACCGCGATCAACAGCTTTTGCTTTTGCCCACCCGACAGCTTGACGAACGGCTTCGAGGCGACCTCGCCGATGTCGAGCCCCAGCCCCGCCGCCACCTCGGCGATGCGCGCCAACGAGCCCTGGCCCACCCCGGTGGCGAAGCGCACCAACTCGCCCACCGGCATGCGCAAGGGTGGCGGCAGTTGCGGCACGAAGCCGGCGCGGCGCAGCAGCGCCGTGCGGTCGTGGCGCGGCGACAGGCCGAACACCCGGATGTCGCCCTCGTGCAGGTATTCGCCCAGCAGGCAGCGGATCAGCGTGGTCTTGCCGGCGCCGTTCGAGCCGACCAGCGCGACCCGTTCGCCCGCCGCGATCCGAAGCGTCTCGACATCGAGCACGCGCGCCTTGCGGAAGGTCTTGCCGACGGCGGCGAGGGAAATCACGACCGGGCCTCCAAACCTTTGATGCGGAATTTCAGGGCGCCGGTCGGGCAGGCGTCGATGCACAAGCCGCAGCGCGTGCAGTCGGCGCCGATGTCCATCTTGACCTCGGCGTTGTGGCCCATGCGCGTCATGTGCAGGACATGCGGCACAAGGCAGACTTGGCGGCACTCGCCCTCGTGCAGGCAGGCCTCGGCGTCGTAGGCCACCTTGATCGGCGAGACCGTGCCGACCAGCCCATAGGTCAGCCCGATCGGACAGGCGTAGCGGCACCAGAAGCGGCGCGTGTAAAAGATCTCGAACAGCAGCAGGGCGCCCACCCAGACCAGCGCGACGCCGCCGCCATAGATCAGCGCCCGGCTTAAGATGCCGACCGGCGAGATGGTCTCGAACACGGTATAGCCGGTGATCACCGCCAGCGCCGAGAAGACCAGCCAAAGCGCCGTCCGCATGCCGCGATGCATCGGATGGTCGCGCATGCCCAGCTTGAGGTGAAGCATCTCGGCCAGTTCCGCCACCAGATGATAGGGGCAGACCCACGAGCAGAAACTGCGCCCGCCCAGCAGCAGCCACATCAAGAGAACGGTGGTGGTGCCGATCACCAGATTGATGACCACCGTCTTGTAGGCCAGCATCACCTGAAGCGCCGAATTGAGGTCGGCCATGTGGAAGCCCACGAAGCGCGACGCGGTCAGCGCGCCCTCGACCAGTTGGATGTCGAACTGGAACGAGGCGACGAACATCAGATTGACCAGCGCGATCGACAGCCAGCGCCGATTGCGCCACACCGGGCGGTGGGCGGGCGGCGCCTGCTTCTCGGCCTTGATCGCGGCCTTGCGGCGGTCGCGCTCGGCCGGGCTCCGCTTGTGTTGGAGCAGGTCGCGCGCCTCGGGCGACATCTCCTCGGGGGTCGGGCGATGGGGCGCCCAGCCCAGCATGCCGCGCAAGCCACTCATGCCTTGGCTTCCTTGGGCAGGTCGATGACGATGGCGGCGGGTTCGGTGGGGCAGATCATCTCGCACATGCCGCAGCCGACGCAGCGATCGGTGACCACCGGAGTGCGCCGCGGGTCGAGCGGATCGTCGCCCAGCGGATCGAGGCGGATGGCGCCCTCGATCGGGCATTCGCGGACGCACAGATCGCACAACGGCAAATCATAGGGGTGTTTGGCGATCGGGATCGGGTTCCAGCGATCGACCTCGGAATAGCGATGCAGACCCACCTCGCGCGCCACCCCTTTGAAGCCCTGCCCCAGGCGGGCCAGGCAAAGGTCGGGCCGGTCGAGCCGCGCAAAGCCCATGCGAACCTGCTCCTTGGCGTTCAGCGCGTGGCTGAGCGCCCCCGACGGGCAAGCCAGGATGCATTGCACGGCGTCGCACGAGAAGTCGCAGGCCTGGGCGCGGGCGTCGACATAAGGCGCGCCCAGTCCGAAGCCGTCCCAGGCGTCGGCCAGCACGATCGCCTCGACGGGGCAGACCTGGACGCATTGGCCGCATTTGATGCAGGCCGCCAGGAACTCCTTCTCGCCCAAGGCGCCCGGCGGGCGCAGGCGTTGGACCAGACCGCGCGCGATCGGGATGGCGCCCAGCATCGACACCCCCACCACCAGGGCGGCGGCGGCCAGGCTGCGCAGCAGGGTGCGGCGGTCGGCGTCCATGGCGCTACCCCGCGACCCGGCGGGTCGCCGGCTTCTCGTCGCGCAGCAGCAACAGCGGCGGCGAGAACGGCGCCAGCCGCTCGAGGAAGTCGATCACTTCGAGGGCCGGAGAGGTGCGGAAGAAGCTGGCCTGCGGCACGTCCATCCACAGCCGGTCGGCATAGGAGAACAGCTCGAACGCGGTGTCGCCCGTGCCGTCGCGATCGCGGTCGAAGCCTTCATAGACGTCCCAGTAATTGCCCGACCAGCCCTGACGTTTCGCCGTGCCGCCGCCGCGCACCATCACTTGGCCGAAATTGCCGATGAAGTCGTTGCCGGTGATGGCGTTGCCCTCCCAGTCGTTGTGAAACAAGATCGCCATGCCGTTGAAGGCGAAGCGGTTGCCCTTCACCTCGTTGCCCGATTCGGGATCGTAGGGCGAGATGTCGAGATAAAGGCCGGTGGCGTTGCCGACCACGTCGTTGCCCTCGATGATCGTGCCGCTGGTTTCCTTGAGGCCGATGCCAAGGCCCGATGGGCCGTTGCTCTCGACGATGCGGTTGCCGCGCACATGAAGATCGTTCGAGAACATCATGAAGACGCCGACCGTATTGCGTAGGAAATGGTTGTTCTCGATCAAGTTGTGGTGCGAATACATGAAGTGCAGGCCATAACGCCCGTTGCGCACGTCGTTTCCGCTGATCTGATTTTCGTGCGAATACCAGACCACCACGTCGCGCGAGTCGGTGACGACGTTGTCCTGGACACGATTTCTGTTGCTGTACCACAGGCGGATCGCGTCGCCGCGGACTCCCAGGTCGATTTCCTGGCTGGTGATGGTGTTGCGCCGCACGACATTGGTGTCGGACTGCTGGAGATCGATGCCGAACAGGCAGTTCTCGATCACGTTGTCCTTGACGACGTTGCCGCGGCCCCTGACCTGGATGCCGGAATCGACCGTATCGTGCAGCGTGCCGGAATTGCGGATCGTCAAGCCCTGGACGGTGGCGCCGTTGGTCTTGACGACGATCACCGATCCCTTGCCGCCCCCGTCGACGATCACGCCGGGTCCGCCTTCCAGAGTCATCGGCTGGGTGATGATCGCCGGCCCTTCGTAAATCCCCGCCGCGAGGCCCAGCCGACCGCCGGCCGGCACGGCGTCGATCAGCGGTTGCAGCGGGGCGGCGGCGGCGGCCCACGGGACCACAAGGCAGGCGGCGAATAAAAACCGGATCACGATCGCACCCTTCGACGTCCCAGTCCGCCCATAGTCGTGCGATGGGGGGATCGCGAACTTGATTCCCGTCAATTCCGAGCGAATTTCGGCGACGCGAAGGAGCCGCGATCCTCGGAGCCCAATTGCCGCCAGCGCAGCAGCATGGCGAACAGGAGCAGCGCCGAAATCACCAGCATCACCCCGAAGCCCCAATGCGGATAGGAGTAGGTCGAGAACTGCGCCACCTTGCCCTCGCCGAACACGGTGGGCATGAAGGGCTTGACCGTGAAGGCGCCCCACGGATGCAGGCTGTGACCGAAATACCAAAGCCAAGCCGAGTAGTCCGCGATGAAGCCGACCGGCAGCGCGACCGAGCCCATCGGCAGCACCCACCAGAACCGCCCGCGGTAAACCATGAAGGCGGCCAGCATCAGCCCAAGCAGGCCGAACGCGTAGGGGGCCAACATGATCTCGATCTTGCCGCCATCCTCGATCGGGGCCATGCCGATGTAATGGTTGATGGTGTTCATCTCGTGAACGCAGTCCAGCGCCTCGTCTTCCTGGACTTCCTGGCTGGCGCGAATCTCGCAGCCGTTCTGGACGCCCGTGATGTGGAAGTGGATGCGCACGCCTTGCGGAAAGGTGTCGGGCGGATAGTTCGGCGCCTTGAGCGACACCCACCAGATCGGCGCGAAATACACGACGACCAGCAGCGCCATGGCGATGACCGTCAGCGCCCGGAACACGATCGCACGGGCCTTGTTGGGATTTTTCATCTCAATCTTATCCAGGAAAAGCCAATAAGTTCGTCATTCCCGCCTTCGCGGGAATGACGATCATGAGTGAATGGCGTCACTTGAAGTCGGGGTTCTTCCAGCCGGGCTCGGCCGTCAACTCCTTTGGCGGCTTCAGGCGCGAGACATAGTCCAGCACCGCCTTGGTGTCCTTGTCGGTGAACTGCTGGATTTGCTTGACCATGTCGGGATTGGCGTTGCGCCGCTTGCCTTCCTTGATCCACTGGTACTGGCGGACGAGATAGGCGTAGTGCTGGCCGTGGATGCGGGGGAAGAACTTCGCGGCGTCGCCCTCGCCGGTCTCGCCGTGGCAGCGCGTGCAATTGTCGGCGTAAAGCTTCTTGCCGTGCTCCAGGTCGTCGCCCGGACCCACGCCGTTCTTCGGGTTCATCGGCAGTCTGGCGATGTAATCGGTGACGTCGGTCACCGCCTGGGCGCCGCCGATTTCCGACGGCAGCGCGAAGGGATACATGGTCGGATTGTCGCGGTTGCCCTCGCGGATGTCCTCGAGCTGCTTGATCAGCACGGTGCGGTGCTGTCCGGCGACCTGCGGGAAGGTGCCGTCGACCAGGCCCCAGCCTTCCGGCATGTGGCAGGCGCTGCACACCTCGTAGATGTCCTTGCCGTTCTCAAGATTGGGCTTGAGCTTCAGGGCCTCGTCTCGCTCGCTGCCCTCGCTCATCCACACCTTCTTGTCGGATTTGGGGGCCTGCGCCGGGCCGGCCGCCCAGGCGCCCGAGGTCATCGCCGCGACGGCCAGGGCGGCCGCGCCGCCCACCAACCACGTCTTGCTCATCATGGATGCGCTCCATCTTTGGATCATTTCTTCACCTGGACCGAGGAAAGGAAGTCGGCCAGCAGCCCGATATCGTCGTCGGTGAGGTTCTTGACGTTGGGCACCATGGCCTTGACGCGGCCGTTGGCGCGCACGCCGTCGCGGATCTCGACCATCTGCTGCGCCAGATACGCCTTCTTCTGGCCGGCGATCAGCGAGTAGGTCGGCAGCGGCTTGGTGCCCTGCGGACCATGGCACGTCTTGCAATTGGTCTTGTCGTAAAGCTTGGCGCCGGCTTCCAGGCGCGCCGCGTCGTCGGTCCCCGGCTTGAGCGGGGCGGGGGGCAGCTTGGACAGCCAATCGGCGATGGTGGTCATCTCGGCCTCGGTGACCAGATGCATGATGTCCTTCATGCCCTGGGTGCGCGGATAGCCGCGCTCGTCCTTGCCGGATGTCCGGGCGCCGCTGGCGATGTCCTTCATCTGCGTCAGCAGATAGGTCTTGTCCAAGCCGGCCAAATTCGGATAGCCGAGGATCGCCTTGGACCCGTCCTTGCCGTGGCAGGCCACGCAAGTCTTGGTCAGAAACAGGGACTTGCCCTCGGGGGGCGCCTCCTGAGCCATCGCCGGCATGGCGAGCGCCATCGCGGCGGCGAGGAACACGGCGGTTCTCATCTGAAGAACTCCTCGAAGGATAAAGGCGCGGGAGGCGCCCTAGACGCCTCCCGCGGTAGGGGATTACTTGACCTTCTTGGCGCCATTCTGCTCAAGGAAGGTCTTGGCGCGCAGACCGATGTCGGCCGCCTTGACCTGGTACTGCCACCACTGGCCCGCCCACAACGTGGCGTTCTGCCAATCTTCCTTCTTGGCCGCCTCGTCCGCCTTCTTGCGGGCGTCGGCCGCGAAGTTCAACTGGTCGGTGGCGTCCTCGACCATGCTGACGACCTGCGGGAAGTCCTTGAAGTTGGTCGAGGTGATGTAGCCCACGACCGAGTCGATCACCGCCTGGGTGTCGACGCAGGACTTGTACTGCTTGTCGAAGTCGCCCTTCGCATAGGTCACACCGGCGGTCTGGACGGCCGCGGCCTGGGCCAAGCCCTTCGGCTTGACGAGCAGGTAGCCTTCCATCTCGAGGTGCAGCGCCGAGCAGAACTCGGTGCAGTAGTACGGGTAGACGCCGGGGCGATCGGCGGTGAAGGCCGCCGTGGCGGTCTTGCCGGGTTCGACCGACAGGTTGACGTTGTGACCGCTGACCGCGAAGCCGTGGACTTCGTCCTCGGCGCGCTCGGTGTTGGTCAGGTGGAAGCTGACCTTGTCGCCCTCTTCGACCTCGACGATCTCAGGGGTGATGTGCGAGCGGATCAGCGTGCCGAACACCTTGACCTCGCCGGGGCTGCGCTCGATGCGCTCCTGGCCGGGGCGGGTGGCGACCGGCGACGTCTTGCCGGTGCGGCTGTCGGTGCCGAACTTGTAACGGACCAGCGGCTTCAGCTTGTCGGCGGCGATGGCCACCGAGTAGTGGGGCTCGCCGAGCGGCAGCGGCATGTCGTAAATCACTTCCATCTTGTCGCCCGAGACGTCGATGAGCTGGTGATTTTGCGGATGCAGCGGGCCGACCGGGTTGAAGCGGTCGATCGCCAGCTTGTTCAGGGCGACCACGTACTTGCCCTTCGGATGGACCGAATCGCCTTCCATCGACATCAGGTGGCCGATGTTGTAGTGCACCGAAACCTTGTCGAGGATCTTGCCTTCGCAATAGTCGTACTTGGCCACCTGGCTGTCGACGTAAAGCGAGGTATAGGCGACGCAGGGCTTGGCGTCATACTGGGTATGAAGCGGCCCGAGGCCCAGGGCGACCTGCTTGTGCAAGGCGTCCTTGATGTCGATGATCGGCACGCCATAGGCGTCGACGCCCGAGAACTTCTTGGCGGCGATCGAAGCCTGGATCTTTTCGAAGCTGTAGATCGAGACCTGGCTGTCGAGCTTGCCGCCGACCACGATGTACTTGCCATCGGGGCTGACGTCGACGCCGTGCGGGCTTTTCGGCTCGGGGATCAGGAACAGGATGCCCTCGTCCACCGCCGTCTTCAGCGAGATCACGTCATGGCCGTTGATCTTGGTGGTCTTGCCGGCCTTGTAGACCTCCTCGGCCTTCTTCCAATTGAAGACGTGCAGGAAGTCGGTGTCGTTCGCCGAGCAGCCGGCCTCGAAGGGCGGGCGGCCGCGCTCGATGCCGCCGACATAGCGCTCGGTGCAGAACGAGTTGGTGAAGGACCAGCCGTCCGAGACGCCCTTGCCGGCGTCCGACAGATCCTGGCTGTAGGGCGGCAGTTCGATCGAGAACGACTTGGACTGGTCGATGCGACCGGCCTCGCGGTCGAACTTCCAATAGGTCACCGCGCCGCGGTACTTCTCGTTGAACTCTTCCAGCGGGGCGAAGCCGCCGCCCAGCGGAGCCGGGTACTGCGAGGCCTCGATCACGTAATCGCTGTTGGGCGTGACGAAGGCGCCGCCGTGCTCGGACTGCATGACCGGGTTGACCACGATCTGCTGGGTCTCGAAGTCGTGCAGGCTGATGACCGCGAGGCGGGGGCTGGACTTGTCGTTGATGAACAGCCACTGGCCATCGTAGTCGCCGTTGGTCTCGGTGATGGCCGGGTGATGGGTGTCGCCCCAGGTGATGTCGCGACCACCGATCTTGCCCTGCGCCAGAACGGCCTTCGATTCTTCGTCGTAGCCATAGCCCTGCCAGGGCTCGGGCGTGAACACGGCGATGTACTTCAGGATGCGCATCGACGGAATGCCGTAGACGATGACCTGCCCGGACTGGCCGCCCGAGCTGAACGCCACGAACTCGTCGCGGCCGCCGGTGGGCGTATAGGTCTTCGCGGCGCTGAGCAGATCCTTCTGCGTCAGGTTGCGACGCTTCATCACCTGGTCGAGCGACTCGGCTTGCGCCGCGCCGGCCACGACGGCACCGATACCCAGCAAAGCGGCGACCGCCGCCGTCTGCTTCAAGCGCGTTCTGATCATGGAACCCCCTCTCGTGTTTTGGCTCAATGCGCCATGCGCGGCCCAAGCCCCCGCCCGTCCGCGCAAAAAGCGTAAGGTCGGCCAACCATGGGGGTAGTCGGGGTTCAACACCTTGACGATGGTCATTTCACGCGCGAGCGAAGCCGCGACGCGCCAGGATGACGCCCAGCGCGGTGGCGTTCATCGCCACGGCGTAAAGGATCGCCGGCACGGCGATGCGAACATCGCCCAGCGGCCCCACCGCCACATAGATGGCGAGCGCCGCGTTTTGCAGCCCGCATTCCAGGGTCACCGCGACCGCCTGGGCGCGGTCCAGCCCGGCCAGCCGCGACGAGGCCCAGGCGATCGCCGTGGCGGCCAGATTGAGCGACAGCACCACCGGCCCGACCGTGGCGCCGTGCTCGCCGAACAGGGCGGCGTTCGAGGCGAAGGTGAACACCACGATGGCCGCGAACACGGCCACCGCGACCCGGCGCAAGGCCGGCTCGATGCGCTCGGCCAGCGAGGACCGCCACGCGCGCAGGCCCAGCGCGGCGGCCACCGGCAGCCCCGTCGTCAGCACCATCGCGCCCAAGGTCTGGGCGAAGGGAAAGGGAATGTCGCGCCCCTGCCCCAGCAGCGCCTCGCTGGCCACGGCGACCACCAGCGGCAGCGTGGCGACCGAGGCCACCGTGCTGATCGCCGTCACGGTCAGCGCCAGCGCCAAATCGCCGCCGGCCAGCACGGTCAGCAAATTCGAGGTGATGCCGCCCGGACAGACGGCCAGCAGGATCAGCCCCAGCGCGAAGGCCGGCTCGATCCTCCAAACCACGACCAGCGCGACGGCCAGCGCCGGAAGGACCAGCATCTGGTTGGCCAGCCCAACGACCACCGGCCTGGGCCGCTCGAACAGGCGGACGAAGTCGGCGGGCGCCAGCCGCAAGCCCACCGTGAACATGATCAAGGCGAGGCCGGCGGGAAGGAGCGCCGCCATCAATCGTCGAGGACCGACAGATGGGCCAACACGTCGCGCATCTGGTCGGCGGTCAGCTTGGCGAACAAATCCTCGCGGTCGGGATGGTCGCCCTTGGCGGTCTTGTAGCGCTGGAGTTGGGCGTCGAGATAGGGCGTGTGCTGGCCGGCCAGCCGCGGCTTGTTGCCCCGCCCCTCGCCCGCCTTGCCGTGGCAGACGGCGCAGTCCGACGCGTAAAGCCGCCCGCCCGCCTCGACATCGCCCGGCGCGCGGGGAATTTGCAGGGTCCGCTTGGCCTGTTGCAGGCGTTCAAGGCCGTCGATCGGCCCGGCGATCTCGGGCAGCCGGGTCTGCAACTCGATCGACGCGAGGAAACCGGAGATGTCGACCAGATCGCGCTCGGGCAGTTCCCGCTCGTGGGTGTAGGGGATCATCGGGATGTTTTCCCGCTTGCGAACCTTGAACAGGCGAAGCTGGTCGGCGAGATAGGCGGCGGGCAGCCCCGACAGCCGCGGGTAGACGCCGCCGCCTCCACCCTGGCCGAACTCGCCATGGCAGGTGGCGCAGACCATCATGATCTGCTTGGCGTTGAAGGCGTCGAACGCCACCGGGGCCGGTTCGTCGGCCCGCGCGGCCGACGCCAAGCTCCACACGGCCAATGCCGCGACCACGATCGTTCGCATGCCCGCTCCGTCGTCGATGAGGGGGCGAGGCTAGCGCGGCCCTCGGTGGCGGGCATTGACGATCATCAATCGGAGGGTTTGAGCGCGCGATCGAGCAGGGCGGCGCCCTCGCCGGCCTCCCAATCGAGCGGGCCGATCACGCGGGCGATCTCGCGCCCCTGGCGGTCGAGCAGGATCGAGGTGGGCAGCATCTCGACGCCCAGGCCGATCGCCACCACCCGCTCGGGATCGACATGGATCGGCAGGGCGCGCGCGCCGAGTTGGGCGTAGAACCGCTCGACCACCGGCCGTCCCGCCCGGTCGACGGCCAGCGGCAGCACCACCAGCCCCTCGGCCCGACGCGCCTGGGCCACCCGGTCGAGCATCGGGAATTCCGCCCGGCACGGCGCGCACCACGTCGCCCACACATTGAGCAGCACCACGTTGCCCCGCCATTCCGCGACCAGGGCCTGGGCGACGGCCGGCACGGGGCGCGGCTGGTCATGCCAAGCGATCGCCGCCGCCCAGGCGTGGCCGACCGGGAACAGGCCGACCAGAACGGCCAGCGCGCGAAGCGCGATCATGACGTGGGCTGGGGGCGTTCCAGTTTGCGCCGCAGGCGCCGGGCCTCCATCAGGTCCATGACCACCGCCGCCAAATCCTGGAGAACCTGCGTCTGGGCCGGCGAAAGCGCCTGCCGCGCCCGGCGGTCGATCACGCACATGGTTCCCAGCGCGAAGCCCTCGGGAGTGACCAGCGGCGCCCCCGCGTAGAAGCGGATGCCCGGCTGCTCGACGACCAGCGGATTGGAGGAGAATCGGGGGTCGGCGGCGGCGTCGGGAACCATGAACACGTCCGGGCCGAGAATGGCCCGCGCGCAGAACGCGACCTCGCGCGGGGTCTCGCGGACGTCCAGGCCGAAGGCCGACTTGAACCACTGCCGATGCCCATCGACCAGCGAAACCAGCGCGATCGGCACCCCGAAGATGTTCGCGGCGATTCGCGTGATGCGGTCGTAGGTCTCTTCGAAATCGGTGTCGAGAATGCCGTAATTGATCAGGGCGGCCAAGCGATCGGCCTCGTTCGCGGGAATTTCCATCGTCGGACTCTCCTGGCGGCGATAGAGGATCAGCATACCAAGCGTCGCCCGAAAGAGTTAGCCTGATGTCGCGACCGCGAGGGGGAGCGATGAAGGGAAGCTATCGGCTGGTCGCGGCGGACCTGTCCCAGCGGGCGGTGTTCGCGCTGGTCTCGGACATCGAGGGCTATCCGGCCTTCGTGCCGGGCTGCGTCGCCACCCGCATCCTGGCCAAGGACGGCGCGACCTGGACGGTCGACAACGTGTTCGGCCTGGGGCCGGTGCGCGCCCGCTTCACCACGACCGCCCAGGTGACGCCACCGGATTCGCTCGACATCGTCTCGCGCGACGGGCCGTGGCGGCTGTTCGAAATGCGCTGGCGCGTCGAGGCGCTGCCCGCCGGCTGCGCCATCCGCCTCGACTGGCGCGCCGAGCCCCGGCTGGGCGCCTTGGGCCAACTCGGACGCCTGCTGCTGCCCGATTTCGAACGCCGCGTCGTCGAAGCCTTCGCGCGCAGGGCGCGCGCTTCAGCAGGCAAAGACGCCAAGCCGGCGTTCAAGCAGCCGGAACACTTGGACCAGCGCGAATGAAATCAGCAAATACAGCACCCCCGCCGCCAGGAAGATTTCGATCGGCATGTAGGTGCGGGCGATCACCGTGCGGGCCGCGCCGGTCAGTTCCAGCAGGGTGATGGTGCTGGCCAGGGCCGAGCCCTTCAGCATCAGGATGACCTCGTTGGAATAGGCCGGCAGCGCGATGCGCACGGCGCGCGGCAGCACGATGCGGCGCTGGGCCTGCCAGACGCCCATGCCCAGGCTGTGGGCCGCCTCGATCTCGCCGCGCGGCACCGCCTGGATGGCGCCGCGCAGGATTTCCGCGATATAGGCCGCCGTGTGTAGGGCCATGGTGATCAGCGCGCACCACCACGCGTCGCGCAGGATCGGCCAGAAAACGCTGGCCCGCACCGCCTCGAATTGCGACAGGCCGTAATAGACCAGGAAAAGCTGGACCAAGAGCGGCGTGCCGCGGAAAAAGAAGATATAGGCCCACGGCCCGGCGCGCAGCCAGAGTCGCGGCGAGCAGCGGGCCAGCGCCAGCGGAAAGGCCAGGGCCAGCCCGGCGAGGCTTGAGAACACCACCAGCTCGACGGTGAGCAAGGCGCCGTCGAGCAGCTTGGGCAAGTTCTCGACGATCACCTCGAAATTCACGCCGCCCTCCGCGCGAAGCCGCGCGCCGCGCGCTTCTCCAACAGCGCCAGCCCGGTCATCGCCGCCACCGTCAGGCCAAGATAGATCAGCGCCGCCGCCATGTAGAAGGTGAACGGCTCCTTGGTGTGGCTGACCGCGATGGCGCTTTTGCGCATCAATTCCTCAAGCCCGATCACCGAAATCAGCGCGGTGTCCTTGAGCAGCACCAGAAACAGATTCCCCAAGCCCGGCAGCGCCACCCGCCACGCCTGGGGCATCACGATGCGGATGAAGATTCGCCCGCTCCCCATGCCCAGCGCCTGCGCCGCCTCGACATGGCCGTGCGGCACCGTCTGCAGCGCGCCGCGCAGCACCTCGGTGGCGTAGGCGCCAAACGTCAGACCCAGCGCGACGGTGCCGGCGGTGAAGGCGTCGACCTCGATGGAGGCGTCGAGGCCGACCAGCTCGGCCAGCATGGTCAGCACCTGCGAGGCGCCGAAATAGACCAGCAGCACGACCAGCAATTCCGGCACGCCCCGCACCACCGTGGTGTAGGTCGAGCCGGCCCAGCGCGCCGCCGCGTTGCGCGACGTCTTGGCCAGCGCGCCGGCCATCCCCAGCGCCAGACCCACCCCCAGCGACGCGAAGGCGAGCTGGAGGGTGAGCAGGGTGCCGGCCAGAAGTTGATCGCCGAAGCCGTGCAGGTTCATCAATAGATGCTGAACGGGAAGTACTTGGCGTTGATCTTCTCATAAGTGCCGTTGGCACGGATCGCCGCCAGGGCCTCGTTCAAACGCTGGCGCAGCTTGTCGTCCTTCTTGCGCACCGCGATGCCGATCTTGTCATCGTCGAACACCGGCTCGCCCTTGAACTCGAAGGTCTTGCCGGCGTCGCCTTTCAGCCATTCGTAATTCACGAACTTGTCGGCCAGCACCGCGTCGAGCCGCCCGGCGGCGAGGTCGAGATAGGCGTTCTCCTGGGTGTCGTACAGCTTGACGGTGGCCGCCTTGCCCACCTTGTCCTCCAGCCAGGTGCCGGAAATGGTGGCGCGCTGGGCGCCCAGCGTCTTGCCCTTCAGGGCGTCGAGGGCCGGCGAGAAGGACGAAGCCTTGGGCGCGATGAACTGGAGCTTGTTGGTATAGTAATGATCGGTGAAGGCGACCGCCTTCTTGCGTTCCTCGGTGATCGACATCGAGGCGACGATCGCGTCGAACTTCTTTTGCACCAGGGCGGGGATGATGCCGTCCCAGTCCTGCGTGACGATCTCGCAGGTCGCCTTCATCTCGGCGCACAGCGCCATGGCGATGTCGACGTCGAAGCCGCCGACCTTGCCCTTCTCGTCGATCATGTTGAAGGGCGGATAGGCGCCCTCGGTGCCGATCTTCAGCTTGTCGGCGGCCGAGGCGCCCGAGGCGAGGCCCAGCGCGAGCGCCAGGGCCGGCAGGATCTTGATCAAACGCATGAACGATCTCTCCTTCATCATTGATGGCTGGCCATGAATTGGCGGCAGCGGGCCGAGCGGGGATTGTCGAACACTTGATCGGGCGTGCCCTCCTCCTCGATGCGGCCCTCGTGCAGGAAGACCACGCGCGACGAGACGTTGCGGGCGAAGCGCATCTCGTGGGTGACCAGCAGCATGGTGCGGCCCTCCTCGGCCAGGGCGCGGATCACGCCCAGCACCTCGGACACCATCTCGGGGTCGAGCGCCGAGGTCGGCTCGTCGAACAGGATCACCTTGGGCTCCATCGCCAGGGTGCGGGCGATGGCGGCGCGCTGCTGCTGTCCGCCCGACAATTCGGTCGGGTGGCGGTCGCGCTTGTCGGCGATGCCGACCTTGGCCAGCAGCGCCTCGGCCCGCTCGACCGCTTGGCGGCGCGGCAGGCCCAGCACATGGATCGGCGCCTCGACGAGGTTGTCGAGGATGGTCATGTGCGGCCACAGATTGAAGCTTTGGAAGACGAAGCCCAGTTCGGCCCGCATGCGCGCGATCTGGCGCGGATCGGCCGCCGCCAGGGCGCCGTCGCGCCGCCGCACCAGCCGCATCTCCTCGCCGGCCACCCGGATGGTGCCCTGGTTGGGCGCCTCCAACAGGTTGACGCAGCGCAGGAAGGTGCTTTTGCCCGAGCCCGACGAGCCGATGATCGAGATCGCCTCGCCATCGCGCGCCGTAAGCGAGATGCCCTTCAGCACCTCGAGCGCGCCGAAGCGCTTGTGCAGATCGACCACCTCGAGGGCGGGAGGCTGGCCCATTGTCGACAGACCTCGCGAAGTTGCCGAGCGATTGTCCGGGCGCGTGTGGCGGAAGTCAAACGCGTTGCGTACAATGGCGTCCCTTCCCCGCCCTTTCGAGCAAACCTCCATGACGCGCGCCCGTGCCAATCTGCTGTTGCTGATCGCCGCCATGATCTGGGGCACGACCTTCGTCGTCCAGAAGACCGCGCCCTTGGGGCCGCTGACCTTCACCGGCATCCGCTTTCTGCTGGGCGCCCTGGCGATCCTGCCGCTCGCCCTGATCGAGGCGCGCCGCGCCCCCAACCCCTTGTCGCGCGCCCATCTCGGCGGTTTCGCGCTGTGCGGCGCGGTGCTGTTCCTGGCCGCCATCATCCAGCAATTGGGCATCAACCAAACCTCGGTGACCAATTCCGGCTTTCTCACCGGGCTTTACCTGCCGATGGTGCCGCTGCTTGGCCTGATGCTGCTGAAGCGGCCGCCGCACTGGTCGGTATGGCCCGCCTCGGCCGGTTGCGTGGCGGGGATTTGGCTGCTGAACGGCGCCAGTCTTGACCGACTCGGGCAGGGCGACGCGCTGGTCCTGCTCGCCGCCCTGTTCTGGGCGCTGCATATCGTGCTGCTGGGCCGCTTCACGCCGACCAGCGGCCGACCGCTGGCCCTGGCCACCACCCAATTCGTGATCTGCGGCGCCATCGCGCTGGCCGCCGCGCTGGCCCTCGAACCCATCACCCTGGCCGCCCTCCAAGCCGCCCGCTTCGAAATCGCCTGGGCCAGCCTGCTGTCGGTGGGCGGCGCCTACTCCCTGCAAGTGGTGGCGCAACGCCACACCCACCCCGCCGACGCGGCGATCATCCTAAGCACCGCAACCGTCTTCGCCGCCCTGGCCGGCGCGGCGGCGCTGGGCGAACGCATCGGCCCGATGGGCGTGGCCGGCGGGGCGCTGGTGTTCTTGTGTCTGGTGCTGGTCGAGGTCTTGCCGGCGAAGGCCGATCGCGTTACATTGTCGTAACGCGATCATGCGAGCGGAGAGCGACACTCCATGGCGGCCCTGCCCAATCGATCGGTGCGCATCGATCCCGCCCACAACGACATCCTGAACGAGATGCTCGACCTGTTGCGTCGCGGTCGGGCCGAGGAGGTGGATGCGGCGTTGCGGTCGCTGTCGGACTCGCCCGACACGCTCCCCGTCGGCCCGTTCAGGAACGCCGCCGCGGCCTTGGATTTTCTGGTGGGGCGGATGGTCTCGGCGGCCCACCCGCAAGCCATCTGGCTGTTCGGCAGCCGCGCCGCGGGCACCGCGCGACCCGACAGCGATTTCGACCTGATGGCGATCCTGCCCGACGACGACACCGTCGATGTCGAAACCAGACGGGCGCGAATGGCCGAGGCCGTGATGGGCGCCGGCGTCGGAGTCGACGTCACCGCCTGCCGCGCCTCCGACTTCGCCCGGTTCCGCGACACCGCCGGATCGCTGGTCCGCACCGTCCATGAACAGGGCCGCGAGATCTATGTGTCGCGCCCGGAACGCCGCCGCAGGCTCGCGCGATGAACGCGGTGGTCGAAGGCTATTTCGCGGTTCTGGACGAGGATTTGGCGGCGGCGCGGCAGTTGATCGCCGTCCTGCCGCGCATCGGCGCCTTCCACCTTCAGCAAGCCGCCGAAAAGCTGGTCAAGGCGATCCTGTCCGCCGAGGCCCTCCATGCGGGCGCCGATCACCACATCGGCCGACTGGTCGCGTCGCTTCCCGAAGGTCACGAGTGGAAGGCCGACCTGATGGAACTGGATTACCTCAGCCAGTTCGCCACCGCCTTCCGGTATCCGTCGGAAACCGGAAGGATAAAGCCAGCGCCCGACCGGGCCAAGCTGGAAGCCTTCGCCGAATTGATCGCCACCCTCGCCGACGACGCCAGGCGGTGGTGCGACGCGCGGGACGATGGCACCTCACCCCCTTGAGGCCGGCACCGCAGGTGATGGTGGATCTGCTGTGCCTGCCCCCGCGCCGGGCGTTCACGGCCGAGGACGTGCGACGGATTCGAGCCTCCACCCACATGAGCCAGCCGGTCTTCGCCGCGCTGCTGAACGTCGGTCGGACGACGGTCGCGCAGTGGGAGCAGGGCCGGAAGAAGCCCGGCGGGTCGGCGGTGCGGCTGCTCGATCTCATCGACCGCAAGGGAGTTGGGGTGCTCGTCGTCTGACGGCGGTGGCGCCCCCCTACCCCCGTGACGTCGGCGTGAACTGGAACGCCGACACCCCCCGCACCGTCTCGTCGACGATCAGCCGGTGGTTGAGCGGCGGATAGGCGCGCTGGCTGCACTCCAGTCGTTCGCACAGCCGGCAGTTCACGCCGATCGGCACGGCGGCGTCGGTGTTCTTGACGTCCAGGCCGTCGGCGTAGATCAGGCTGGCGGCGTGGGACGCCTCGCAGCCGAGCGCCAGGGCGAATTGCTGGGGCGGGTTGCGCCAGCCGCCACCCGGTTTGGTGACCGTGCGGGCGATGAAGAAATAGGGGGTTCCGTCGGGCATGGCGGCCAGTTGGGGATGCAGCACGCCGGGCGCGCGGAAGGCGTCGTAGACGTTCCAGCGCGGGCAGGCGCCGCCGAAGCGGGCGAATTGCAGCGGGGTGGCCGAGAAGCGCTTCGAGACGTTGCCCGCCTTGTCGACCCGGATCATGAAGAACGGCACGCCGCGCGCGCTGGGGCGTTGCAGGGTGGTCAGGCGGTGGCAGACCTGCTCGAAGCTGGCGTCGAAGCGGTGCTG
>JADGAL010000149.1 GCA_015232025.1 Alphaproteobacteria bacterium | reverse complement strand
TTTGAAGTCCTCCTGGGCCTTCGCATCGCTTTTTGGGTGTCGTGGGCGCGTTTTCTGCCGCGATAGACCCAATTGTCGCACAATACGCGATAGGCTGGCTGGGTGAAGCGTCTTGCCAAATTGGCCGGCAATGACCTCTTCGCATAGCATCGACAGCGTCCACTCCACGCAACCGTCCCGTTTCAGGTCTGGCCGTTCAAGGATGGCCTTTTTCAGTCTCGCCTCCTCATCCGCAGTCAGCCATCTCGGACGACCAGGCCTCCGACGATCGTAAAGGCCGGAAATCCCCTCAGCGTTGTAGCGAACCACCGTGTCGCGAAAAGCCTGGCGATCCATGCCGGCAAGCCGCGCCGCCTCCGCTCGGCCTAACCCGTCGAGCGCATGGGAAATTGCCAGCATCCGAGCGACGACACGCCCCTTCCGCTCGTGACGAGCCAGCGCCCGCAACTCGTCCGCACTCAAATCCGTCCTGATCGCCAGAGCCTGCGGCATCGAAGTCTCCCTCCATCATCTTGTATGAAGGGAATCACAGTTCACCCATCCGTGGGAATCCCCCGCGTGAGTCGCGTGTTCCGCTCAGCGGTATAAGTACTTGGCTTCTGGCGAGACGGAAGTGCGATACGAGCGGAAGAAGCAACACTATCCGCGTCTTGGACCGCATCTTGAGGCGCTCGACGAAC
The DNA here is from genome assembly GCA_015232025.1 of Alphaproteobacteria bacterium. Taxonomy (GTDB): domain Bacteria; phylum Pseudomonadota; class Alphaproteobacteria; order Rhodospirillales; family Magnetospirillaceae; genus JADFZP01. The sequence goes on along the minus strand of JADGAL010000149.1, from coordinate 7,483 downwards.
TTCTTCTTGAGAACGAGCAGCGGCCGGCAAAGGACCGGCTGGACAAACTGCAGATTTTCCAGCGGCTACAGATGCAGGGGTACGATGGCGGCTATGATTCGGTCCGCCGCTATGTCAAACGCTGGCAGAAACGGCGCCCGACCAAAGGTGCGGCAACGGCGTTCGTGCCCCTGGCCTATCCGGCCGGAGATGCCTACCAGTTCGACTGGTCTGAGGACTGGGCGATCCTTTCCGGCGCGGCGGTCAAGCTGCAGGTGGCGCACATGCGCCTGTGCCACAGCCGGATGCCGTTCGTGCGGGCCTACATCCGCCAGACCCAGGAGATGCTGTTCGACGCGCACGAGAAGGGCTTCGCGTTCTTCGGCGGCATCACGGAGCGGGGCATCTACGACAACATGAAGACGGCGGTTGACGCCGTGTATGTGGGCAAGGAGCGCAAGTTCAACCACCGTTTCTCGCAGATGTGCTCGCATTACCTGGTGGAGCCGGTGGCCTGCTCGCCGGCGGCCGGGTGGGAGAAGGGGCAGGTCGAGAACCAGGTGGGGACGCTCCGCCAGAGGCTGTTCACGCCGCGCCCGCAGGCCAGGACCCTTGAGGAACTGAATGCCTGGCTGGAGGCGGAGTGCATCGCTCATGCAAAGAAGACCCCGCATCCGGACTTCCCCGACCGTACGGTTTGGGACGTCTTCCAAGAAGAGCAGCGGCACCTGGCCGCGGTCCCGGCGCCGTTCGACGGCTATCGCGAGAAGACGGTGGCCGCCTCCAGCACCTGCCTGATCCGGTTCGACCGCAATCGCTACAGCGTGAAGGCGTTGGCGGCGGGCAAGCCCGTCCAGGTACGAGCCTATGCCGACCGGATCGTGGTCAGGCTCGATGGCGAGGTGGTGGCCGAGCACGAACGCAGCTTCGGGCGGTCCTGCACCATCACCGACTTCCGCCACTACATCCCGGTGGTGGCGAGGAAGCCAGGCGCGCTGCGCAACGGCCTGCCATTTGCCCCCGACGCCCTCCCGCCGGTGCTGGCGGAAGTGAAGGCCCGCCTCGGCCGTTCCGACGTCATGCGGGACGCATGCCTTCGGCATGACGCCGACCGGCAGTTCGCGGGGATCCTGGCGGCCATTCCTGACGAAGGACTGGAAGCGGTGGAGGCAGCCTGCCGCCAAGCTCTCGACGAGGGGCCGTGCAGCAAGGACGTGATCCTGACCATCCTGGCGCGAAGACGGGATACTCCGCCGCCCCCGCCGTTGCCGACCGCGCCGGCCGTGGCGATCACGCCGCTGGCCGACTGCGCCCGTTACGACCAGCTGCGTCCATCGGCTCGGGAGGCCAGCCATGCCGCTGCCTGATCCCAAGGCCCTGATGGCGGAACTGCACCTCCTCGGCATGCAGGCCGCCTTCGACGAGGTGGTGCGTCTGGGACTGCGGCGGCGGCACTCGTTGCAGCAGATCCTCCACGACCTGCTGGCCGCCGAGGTGGCCGAGAAGAAGGCCCGGTCCATCCGCTACCAGCTTGGCGCTGCCCGCCTGCCGCTGGCCAAGGAACTGTCGGAGTTCCGGTTCGCCGACACCCCGGTCAACGAGGGGCTGGTGCGTGACCTGCATGACGGTGCCTTCCTGGCCACCAAACGCAACGTGGTGCTGATCGGCGGAACCGGCACCGGCAAGACCCATCTGGCGATCGCGATCGCTGCCGCCTGTGTCCGACGCGGCGCCCGGGCGCGGTTCTTCAACGTGCTCGACCTGGTCAACCGCCTGGACGCCGACACCCGCGCCGGCCGCGGCGGGCGTCTGGCCGAGCATCTCCTCCGCGTCGACCTGGTGGTCCTGGACGAACTTGGCTATCTGCCCTTTGCCCAGGCCGGCGGGCAACTACTGTTCCACCTGATCAGTCGGCTCTATGAGCGCACTTCGGTGATCATCACCACCAATCTGGCCTTCGCCGAATGGCCCAGCGTCTTCGGCGACGCCAAGATGACCACCGCGCTCCTTGATCGCCTGACCCATCACTGCGACATCATCGAGACCGGCAACGAAAGCTGGCGCCTTAAGAACCGCGGCTGAGCCATCCCGCCTCCAGCCCAGCGCTGGAGGCAGCGGCCACGCCGATCGGCTCGGCAAGTGAAGACCCGAGCTGCCGCACCATCCCCTGAGCAGCGCCCGGAAACGAACCAACGGAAACGCCTGAGTCGGCGAAGGGGGGCTCCCCTGCACCCCCTCCCGGACGATCCTCAACCACCGGTGTGGCCTAAAATTGGACGCCGATGGTGGCCTAATTTTCGACGCCTGTTGACAGTCCGAGATCAGCATGCCGAAATCCTGCAATTGCCGGCCCAGGAGCGGCATGGTCACCCGGCACTGGTAATGCTGGCTCAGGAGGTACCGCACGAGGCTCCGGCCGAAATGTCCCTTGACCTCGGGCGGCAGGGGCGCGACCACCAACCGCCCGTCCGGGGTCTGATAGCAGGCCCGCCAATAGCGCACCACCCGCACCTCGATCACCAGATCCTGCACCGTGTACGGCTTGTAGCCCTTGAACCGCCAGTCCGGTTCCGGGGCGAGGGGCACCACCACGTCCTCATCGACGATCAGCCGGGCGCTCTTGGGCTGGCCCTTGACGCGACGGCGCCGCTTGTCGCCTTTCGACGCCTTTTCCCCGGACGGTCCCGGCTCCGGGTCGGTGCCTTTCTCCATGCCGCTCGGCTTCAACTTCGGACGGCCATTCAGCTTCTTGAGGCGAGCATTCTCCTCCGTCAGCCCGGCCACCTTCGCCTCAAGCGTCGCCACCACGCCAAGAAGGTCGATCACCAACTGCCGCAGCGCGTCTGCGGAAAGGTTGTTCAGGTTCAGCGGAGGCGCATCGGTTGCCATGCCTCCATGGATTCAGAGACCGCGGGAAATTGGAATCCCCAATCCCTCGCCCAACCGCATTTTGTCGCCGTGCTACCCCACTGCCACCGGTTTTTGAGAATTCACCCATCTTGCCTCGGCCGGCCTTTCCCGCCGCCCACTGAAATGTAATTTAAATACGAATAAATATACGTTAATTATTTCATGGAATGATTTGTGTTCATCCTTGACGTTCGTCAATAATTCGATAAAATTCTCAGGCGTATCAAATTCAAGGCTTTCCCATGTGTCCCAGTAAGCAGATCGACCCACTATATGTAGATTCACACATCCGAACCGAAGATGGTAAAATGGCTATACTGCCACAGTCGGCCGGAAGCCGCAGCCGAACCGTGCCAGCACGCCCAAGCATCTAGCGCTGCGGCGACGCAAGACGGCGGAGGGGATGCGGCAAGACGGGGTGACAAAACACGCATTGCGAGAAAATCCCGTCGGAGAGCAGGATTCAGGCTGAACACTATATATAGTGGGTGCGAGCGCAAACCTGGGACACTGGGAAAGCCTTTCAAATTTAGTATTAACACGATGAGGGTAAAATGCTGCAAAATGTTCGTCGGATTTCCGTGGCTGGCTTTTTGGCGTTTACAATATTGACGCCGAATAGTGCGCGCGCTCTTGATAATGCCGTCTTCACCAAGTCTTTCGTCGATTATGAAGAAGCGGTTGATCGCTTCGTCAAGCTACTGGTAACAGCGGACTGGGCGAAGGCCGAGCCGGTTGCATCCGAAATCGAAGTCAAATCAAAAATGCTCAAGGAGCTTGGTGAAAAGGACACGAACCAACTCTGGCTGTTCGACGTCACCAATCTCTGGCACCATTCCAAGGAGTTGATAGACGCAGTCAAGTCCAAGGAGGCAACCGAGTGCGTATATCTTGTCGGCACCCTAACGTCGCACATTGGTTATATACAGGCCGCAAACCCACTTTGGTTGCGCGGCTATCTGAGCGATCAGATGAAGGCGCTTGAGGACGGTATCCAGACCAAGAACCAGCAGAAGGCACGCGACGCCGCCGAGATTCTTCACGTCAGCGCGGCGAAGATCATTCTGTCGGCCGGTCTGCAGAACGACTTGTACGTGCATATTCGTTGGCTACCCGATGTCCGCGAAGTAAGCCGCGACGGCGATTCGATCATCGAGCAGGTCAACGGCAACGACTGGGAAGGTCCGAAGGCTGGACTCGCCAAGATCAAGGCAGCCATGGCCAAGTGGGACAAAGCATTCAAGGTCTGAGCGGCGATCGTCGCTCGCCGGCGGCGGGGACCGCGACGTCGCCCCCTCCCACCCCGTCTGGAGCGTCGTGCAGGGACAGGAGACGTCTTCATGCAGCATAAATCCCTTACGATCCGACGCAAACTGTTGGTCATGCTGTTGTCAATCGGTCTCGCACCCTTCGCACTCGCAACCATCTGGTTTCTGGGCCAAAGCGCGACCGCGCTCCAGGAGGAGGTGGACCAGCAGATGATGATTGCCCAGCGGACAAAGGCTCGGCAGATAGAACAACTATTCAGCCGCATATCTCGTCATGTCGCGTTCGTTGCCAGTCTTCCGTCCGTCGGGACCAATCTACAGGAGTTCGACGCGCTGGGAGCGGATGGCACCGATGGCTTCACCAGCCGCGAATACAAAGCGGCCTACGATGATTACACACGGACATTGAAGAATTATGCCGACGGCTTTGACGATATGTATCTTGTCAACGACAAAGGCCTTGTCGTTTATGCACTAAAAAATGGTTCCGAGCTGGGCACGTCGGTAGCCGGCAAATCGGCATCGGCCATCGGCCGTGTATTCGACGCCGCCGAGAATGGTGTTGCGTTCGATGATCTTGCGCCCTACCCGGACCGGTCGGGTGCTCCGGCGGCTTTTATCGCAGCTCCATTGCGCACCGGGCGCGGAGAGTTCGACGGCGCCATCGTCCTCCGTGTTCCCGCCGAAACCTTCGGTGCCGAGGTGATCGACCGCAGCGGCATGGGCGAGACGGGTGAAACCTATCTGGTCGGATCGGACGGGGTCCCGCGTTCCCTGCTGAGGCATGATAAGGCCCATGCGAGTCTCAAGGACCTGATGGCCAATCCCATGGCGAAGATTGTCGGCACCCCCGTGACCGAGGCGATCGCCGGCCGCTCGGGCGAGGGAGAATTCACGAGCTATCACGGCGAGAAGGTGACGGCTTCCTACGGACCGGTGAGGCTTGGCCCGGTGACCTGGGCGTTGATCGCCGAGACCAAGACCTCGGAAGCCATGCACGGGTTGGCGGCCCTGAAGCTAGGCGCCTTTATCGTGGCGGCCATCGGCGTCATCGCGATCCTCGGCCTCGGTATTCCCTTTGCCCGTTCGGTATCCCAGCCGATCGTGGCCATGCGTGAGGCCATGGCGGTCCTGGCCAGCGGCGACAGCGGGGCCGTGGTTCCCGGCCTTGGCCGCTCCGACGAGATCGGTGCCATGGCTGCGGCGGTTCAGGTCTTCAAGGACAACATGATCCGCTCCGCCGAACTCGCAGCCGAACAGAACCTGCTCCGCGAGGAGCGTGATGCGCGAGCGCGACGCATCGAGCTCCTGACCAAGGATTTCGACAAATCCGCCACCGGCGCCCTCCACGCGGTCGCGACGGCGGCGGCGGAGATGCGGGATACCTCGACACGTCTGTCCGCGACCGCCGATCAGACCCACCATAGAGCCCAAGGCGTCGCCGCCGCCGCCGGAGAGGCATCGACCAATGTTCAAACCGTGGCGGCTGCAGCCGAAGAACTTTCGGCGTCCATCGCCGAGATCGGTCGGCAAGTCGGCAGGTCTTCGGAAATCGCCTCGAACGCCATGGACGAGGCGAACCGTGCCAATGCCATGATCACGGGATTGGCGACGGCCGCGCAAAGAATCGGCGACGTGGTCAATCTCATCACCGACATTGCCGAACAAACCAATCTTCTCGCGCTGAACGCCACCATTGAAGCCGCGCGTGCGGGGGAAGCCGGCAAGGGTTTTGCCGTTGTCGCCAACGAGGTGAAGAATCTGGCCAATCAGACCGGGCGCGCGACCGACGACATCGCGAAACAGGTGAGCGCGGTCCAGTCGGAAACGCAGAAGACCGTCGAGGTCATCAAGGGAATCGCCTCGGTTATCGCCAACGTCAACGAAATTTCGGCGACCATCGCGTCGGGTGTGGAGCAGCAATCCGCCGCGACACGGGAAATCGCTGGGAACGTGCAACGGGCGTCGGCTGGCACGACCGAGGTGACCCGCAACATCGGTAACGTCACGGACGCGGTCTCCGAGGCAGGCAAGGGCGCCGGCCATGTTTTGACGAAGGCGTCCGATATGTCCAAACAGTCGGAACTTCTAAAAAGTCTCGTGGATGACTTTTTGCGTAACGTCCGAACAGCGTAACCAAACGGAGGACGTTATAGGGGATGTGAATTTGCTGGCGAACCCGGAAAACCTTCGACGCATTGGTGTCGAGAGCCTCGATAATCCGACTGTCGCTCCAGCCTTCACCGGCGTCCGAGGCATCCACCTTCAGCAATATCCGAGCCTTCAACAGACGCTTGGCTGGGCTCTTGCCCTTCCCGATCAACTCATTGAGGTGCTGGTGTTCGCCCTCGCTCAGCTTCACCACATACTTCTTTACCGAAATCTCCCGACCCGACATGACCGCCTCCATCCCCAAGGGTGCGAGCACAGCGAATCAGGAAACCCCTATCCATTGTGAATTCTCAAAAACCGGTGGCAATCATGCCGGTGCAGGAGCGGCTCGCTGCCTGACGATGTCGGCGAGGAGAGCTATGCTGCCTGGAACGATGCCGAGACGGTCGGCAAGGTAGGTCCAAAAGGAGATGCCATTCTTTTGGCAGGTCCTTTTCATACCGGTGATCCTAATTACTGACACATGGAATCCAGGGGTAGCTGGTCAGGGATCGTATACGCTCGATGTCGGCGGTGAACGCATTCCAGGCTTCACAGCATGCATCGACGATGGCGTCATAGTCGTCGAGCAGGCGGTGAACCAGGAAGCGTTCACGCAGATACAGCCAGATACGCTCGACCGGATTGAGTTCGGGGCTGTATGGCGGCAGAGGCACCGGCGTGATGTTGTCGGGGATTACGCGTTCCTTGGCGCCGTGCCATCCGGCTTGGTCCATGACGAATAGGACGTGGACATCGGGCTCCAGACTGGCGGAAAAATCCTTAAGAAAGCGGCTCATCGCCTCGGTGTTGACCGTCGGCATGACCAGGGCGAAGTCAGCGCCGGTGGCCGGGCAAACGGCAGCGAAGATGTAAGCCGATGTGAAGCGCCGATCACATAGGCCGAGCGGACGTTCGCCGCGCAACCACCAGCGACGAGCCAGATGCCCCTTCTGGCCGACCCGGGCCTCATCCTGGAACCATATCTGGATGCGTTTGCCGGGATGAAGGGCGGATGTCTCCATCAGCTTGGCGTAGAGCCCCCTTTTTTGAAGTCCTCCTGGGCCTTCGCATCGCTTTTTGGGTGTCGTGGGCGCGTTTTCTGCCGCGATAGACCCAATTGTCGCACAATACGCGATAGGCTGGCTGGGTGAAGCGTCTTGCCAAATTGGCCG
>JADGAL010000148.1 GCA_015232025.1 Alphaproteobacteria bacterium | reverse complement strand
GGCGCGAGATCGACAGCCCCAGCCCGGTGCCGCCGAAGCGCCGGGTGGTCGAGCCGTCGGCCTGGGCGAAGGGTCGGAACAGCGTGCGCGCCGCCGCGTCGTCGATGCCGATGCCGGTATCGACGACGCGGAAGCGGATGGCGTCGCCTTGCGCCTCGCAGAGGATCCGCACCGCGCCCGACAGGGTGAATTTGACCGCGTTGCCGCCCAGATTGAGCAGCACTTGGCGGAGTCGCACCGGGTCGCCCAGGATGTCGGGCGCCATCGCCGGGTCGACGAAGCCCTGCAAGGACAAGCCCTTCTTGGCGGCGGCCGGGGCCAGCGTCTCGACGGCGCTTTCGACCAGGGCGACCAGCGAAACGGGCACCTCCTCAAGGTCCATCCGCCCGGCCTCGATCTTCGAGAAGTCGAGCACGTCGTCGATGATGGTCAGCAGCGACAGCGCCGAGTCGCGGATGGCGCCGACATAGTAGGTCTGCTCGTCGTCCAGCCGCGACTGGGACAGCAGCTCCAGCATGCCGATCACGCCGTTCATGGGGGTGCGGATCTCGTGGCTCATCGCGGCGAGGAACGAGGATTTGGCGTGGTTGGCCGATTGCGCGACGTCGCGGGCGGCGGTCAGGGCGAAGATCGCCTGGTCGCGCTCGGTGGTGGTCTCCCAGAAGCGCTCCAGCACCCGGTTGAACACGGCGGCGATCTGCGCCGCCTCGCTGTCGGGCGCGACCTTGACCGGCAGGGGAAGGGCGCTGTCGTCGCGCCGCGCCTCCATCTGGCTCAGCAGGTCTTGCAGGGTGCGCCGCTTGTCCTCGTCGGCCTCGCGCTCCAGCCGCCGCTTCTCGATGGCGTCGCGCTTGAAGACCTGGACGGTGCGCGCCATCGCGGCGATCTCGTCGGCGCGGTCGCCTCCCGTCACCTCGCGGCCGAAATCGCCGCGCGCCAAGGCCTCCATCACGCCCATCAGGTCGACCAGCGGATTTCGGATGCTGCGGCCGATCGCCCAACTCGCCGCCATGGTGACCGCCAGCAGCGCCAGCCCGATGCCCAGGCCGCGCGACAGGGTTCGCGCCAGGGTCTCGTCGAACTCCGCCTCCAGCGCGGCGCGGCGCGCCTCGCCCTCGGCGAGCAGCGCGTCCACCGCCTCGGCCATGCGGCGCTGGCTGCCATCGACCTCGTCGGCGAGAATGCGGGCGCGGCGGTCCTGGTCGTCGCGCAGTTCGGCCAGGGCGCGCGCCAGGGTGCCGACGCGGGCGCGCAGCGCGTCCAAGCCGGCGATCTGGTCGGGCCGCGCCTGGGCGATCATCGGGGCGATGCCGTCGATCACCCGCTCCAGGCCGGCGCGCGCCAGATCGGCCATCCCGCCCTCGGGACGCAGGTGGTAGGCGTTGATGTGGAGCAGGGCCTCGAGGAAGGCCTGGGCCGACTTGGCCAGCGGGCCGGCCAGCGGGCCGGCCGGCTCGTCCAGCGCGCCATAGGCGGCCGAGACGTCCGACGCGGTGTCGAGGACCCGCCCGGCATAAAGGGCGTCGATCGCCTCGTTCAGGGCCTTCAGCTTGGCGAAGCCCCGCACGAAGGTCCAGGCGGCCTCGCCCAGCGGGGTCAAATGGGGCGAGGACTCGCCGCGCCGCTTCAACTCGGCCAAATTCTCGAAAAGCCGCTCGGTGCGCTGGCCGATCTCGGCCAGCATGGGGTCGCTGGGCGCGCCGAGATACTGGCGGATCAGGGTTTGCAGCCGGCTGGCCTGGGCGTTGACGCCGTGCAGGCGCTGGTGACGCTCCTGCACCGCGCGGACTTCGCGCAGATTGGCGCGGATCGCGCCGGTGTCGCGCCAAGCCAACAGGCCCAGCACGATCACCAGCAGGGCGTTCAGCCCGACGATCAGCAACAGGCGCCGGCCGATCGGCATCGCCCTGGTGACGCGCTCGACCGCGCCCTCGGCCATGGCGCGGGCTCCGGGCTACTCCATGACGATCCGGGGCGCCTTGCGGGGCGCCGACTGGATTTCCTGGATCTTGTCCCAGACCCGCTGGGCGATCTCGCGATAGGCCTTGGCGTGCGGGCTGGCCGGCTTGCTGGCGGTGATCGGCTCGCCGCGATCCGAGGTCTCGCGGATTTCGATGTCCAGCGGGATGGCGCCCAGGAAGTCGCAGTTCAGGCGCCCGGCCTCGTCCTTGGCGCCGCCATGGCCGAAGATGTGGGCCTCGTCGCCGCATTTGGGGCACACATAGTAGCTCATGTTCTCGATGATGCCGAGCACCGGCACGTCGACCTTGCGGAACATGTTGAGGCCCTTGCGGGCGTCCAGCAGGGCGATGTCCTGCGGGGTCGAGACGATCACCGCGCCGGTCAGCGGCAGACGCTGCGAAATGGTCAACTGGGTGTCGCCGGTGCCCGGCGGCATGTCGATCACCATGACGTCCAGGGGACCCCAGCGGACGTCGCGCAGCAATTGCTCCAGGGCGCCCATCACCATCGGGCCGCGCCAGATGATCGGCGCGTCCTCGGGGACCAGCACGCCAATCGACATGAGCTTCAGCCCATAGGCCTCGATCGGCATCATGGTGCGGCCGTCGGGCGAGATCGGCTCGGCGTCGACCACGCCCAGCAGGCGCGGCACCGAGGGGCCGTAGATGTCGGCGTCGAACAGGCCGACCCGCAGCTTCAGGCTTTGCAGGGCCAGCGCCAGATTGGCGGCGGTGGTCGATTTGCCGACGCCACCCTTGCCCGAGGCCACCGCGATGATCGCCTTGACCTGGGGCAGCAGCGGCGTCTCGTCCTGGGCGGGGCCGTGGGAATGGCCGCCGTGATCATGGCCGTGGCCGCAGCCGGGGCCGTGCTCGTGGGGTTGGGCCGGGCCGCCGGCCTGGCGCTGGGCGGTCAGCACGGCGGTCACCGTCAGCACGCCGTCCAGGCGGTGGACCGCCTCCTCGGCCCGCTTGCGCAGGGGTTCGAGATGGGGGCCGCGCTCGGCCTCGACCTCGATGGCGAAGGCGACGTGGCCGTCCTTGATCGCCAGCCCGGAAATCATGCCCAGGCTGATCACATCCGCCTTCTTGTCAGGGTCGATTACCGTCTTCAGGGCCGCGACGATCTGTTGCTCGGTGACATGCGCCATTGAAAACTCCGAGGATTGCGACATATGGGGGGAAACCCGCTGCGATGGAAGGTGGCGCGCGTTGCGCGCAACAGCCATCCGTCATATAAGGCGCAGTACCCAATTTGAAAAGGCCAATCACCTTCAATAGGAACAGGGGGTAAGTCAGTTGGCGTGGACACCGCACGGCGGGGGCAATGGCCCCTGGGGCAATGGACAGGGTCCGTGGGGCCGCGGTGGCGGCGGTCAGCAGCCGCCCGACATCGAGGATCTTCTCCGCAAGGGCCAGGAACGCATTCGACGGGCGATCCCCGGCGGCTTTGGCGGAGGCAAGGCGTTCGGCCTGCTGCTGGTCGTGGCGGTCGGCCTGTGGTTCCTGACCGGTTTCTATCGCGTCGGTCCCGACGAGCAAGGGGTCGTGCTGCGCTTCGGCAAGTGGGTCGATACCACAGGGCCGGGCCTGCATTACCATTTGCCGACCCCGATCGAATCGGTGCTGAAGCCGCGCGTCACCCGCATCAACACGGTCGAGCTGGGCTTCCGCTCGATCGGCGGGCAGCGCGGCGCGGCCGACACCCCGACGCGCGACGTGTCGGAGGAAAGCCTGATGCTGACCGGCGACGAGAACATCGTCGACATCGACTTCGCGGTGTTCTGGCAGATCAAGGACGCCGGCCAGTACCTGTTCAACATCCGCGACCCCGAGGGCACGGTGAAGGTGGCGTCGGAATCGGCGATGCGCGACATCATCGGCCAGACGCCGATCCACATCGCCCTGACCGAGGGCCGCGCCCGCATCGCGATCGCCGCCCGCGATCTGCTGCAGGGCCTGCTCGATTCGTACGGCGCCGGCATCCGCGTCACCCAGGTGCAGTTGCTGAAGGTCGATCCGCCCGGCGTGGTGGTCGACGCCTTCAACGACGTGCAACGCGCCAAGGCCGACCAGGAACGCCTGCGCAACGAGGCCGAGGCCTACGCCAACGACGTCCTGCCCCGCGCCCGTGGCGAATCGGTGCGCCTGCAACAGGAGGCCGAGGCCTACAAGGAGCAGGTCGTCAACCTGGCCCAGGGTGACGCCAACCGCTTCCTGTCGGTGCTCGAATCCTATCGCCTGTCGAAGGACGTGACGACGCGGCGGCTGTATCTGGAAACGATGGAGGACGTCCTGCGGCGCGCCAACAAGATCATCATCGATCCGGGCGCCGAGGGCGCCCAGGGCGTGGTGCCCTATCTGCCGCTGCCCGAATTGCGCAATGGCGCCAAGACCCAGGCGGCCACACAGCAGCAGCAGGGAGGCGGCCAGTGAACAAGGGTATCCCCATCCTGATCGCCCTGGTGGTGATCGGCGCGGTGCTCGGCTTCTCGTCGCTGTTCATCGTGCATCAGTCCGAACAGGCGCTGGTCGTGCGCCTGGGCGCCCCGCGCCACATCATCCAAGAGCCCGGCCTGAAGTTCAAAGCGCCGTTCATCGACGACGTGGTGCGCTTCGACAAGCGGCTGCTGGAACTCGACCCGCCGGTCGAGCAGGTGCTGCTGGCCGACCAGAAGCGCATCGAGGTCGACACCTTCACGCGCTATCGCATCAGCGATCCGCTGAAGTTCTACCAGGCGTTCCGCAACGAGGAGAACGCCAGGACGCGCCTGCGCAACGTGGTCAGCGCCTCGCTGCGCCGGGTGCTCGGCCAGGTGATGCTGGTCGGGCTGTTGTCGGAAGAGCGCACCCAGATCATGGCGACCATCCAGAAGGAAGTGAACGACGAGGTCTCGAACAACGGCATCGTGATCGCCGACGTGCGCATCCGCCGGGCCGACCTGCCCGAGGAGACCAGCCAAAGCATCTACGCCCGAATGAAGTCCGAACGCGACCGCGAGGCCCGCGAGTTCCGCGCCAAGGGCCAGGAAGGCGCGCAGCAGATCCGCTCGCGCGTTGAACGCGAACGCACCGTGCTGCTGGCCGAGGCGCAGAAGAAGGCGCAGTCCTTGCGCGGCGAGGGCGACGCCATCTCGACGCGCATCTTCGCCGAGGCCTTCGGTCAGGACCCCGAGTTCTTCGGTCTGTATCGTTCGCTTCAGGCCTATCGCGAATCGATGACCGACGGCACGTCGATGGTCCTGTCGCCCAATAGCGAGTTCTTCCGCTATTTCGGCGCGATGGACGGCAAGCCGGCGGCGTCGGCGGCGCGTTGAACAAGGACGCCGCCCGCGGTTCGCGGGCGGCGCCCGGCGCTCTCGACCAATGGCTGGCAACAAAGCCCTTTCCTTGCAAAGCCTTTGACGCGACACTAGATGCCAATGGGATCATCCAGCAGTCCTGTGACGGAGATCGTTTGGTGATGCACCGGAACATGTCGGCACGTCGCGCCAATGCGCGGGCGGCCGTGATGGAAAACGCCCAGGCCCGCTTCCTCGCTTGGGCGACGGCCGCCTTGGCCGGCATCGCCATGGCTTTGGCGGCGGCCGGCGCGCAGGCGCGCGAGGCGCCGACCAGCTTCGCCGACCTGGCCGAGAAGCTGCTTCCGTCGGTGGTCAACATCTCGACCACCCAGACGGTGCAAAATCCCGAGCGCATGCCGGAGATGCCGCAATTCCCGCCGGGCTCGCCCTTCGAGGACTTCTTCAAGGAGTTCTTCGACCGCCAGCGGCCCGACATGCCGCCCCGGCGCGCCACCTCGCTCGGCTCGGGCTTCATCGTCGACGCCTCGGGGCTGGTGGTGACCAACAACCACGTCATCGCCGACGCCGACGAGGTGACCGTCATCCTGCATGACGACACCGCGCTAAGGGCCGAGGTGCTGGGGCGCGACGCCAAGACCGACCTCGCCTTGCTGAAGATCAACTCGCCCTCGCCGTTGCGCGCCGTGTCGTGGGGCGATTCCGACGCCATCCGGGTGGGCGACTGGGTGATCGCCATCGGCAATCCCTTCGGCCTGGGCGGCACGGTCACCGCCGGCATCATCTCGGCGCGGGCGCGCGACATCAATTCCGGCCCCTATGACGACTTCCTGCAAACCGACGCCTCGATCAACCGCGGCAATTCGGGCGGCCCGATGTTCGACATGGCGGGCAATGTGATCGGCATCAACACGGCGATCTTCTCGCCATCGGGCGGCTCGATCGGCATCGGCTTCGCGATTCCCTCGACCCTGGCCCGTTCGGTGGTCGCCGATTTGCAGAAATTCGGCAAGACCCGCCGCGGCTGGCTGGGCGTGCGCATCCAGTCGGTGACCGACGAGATCGCCGAAAGCCTGGGCCTCAAGGAATCGAAGGGCGCCTTGGTGGCCAGCGTCAATCCGGGCGGCCCGGCCGACAAGGCGGGCATCAAGGCGGGCGACGTGATCCTGTCCTTCGACGGCCGCGAGATCGGCGAAATGCGCCGTCTGCCGCGCATGGTGGCCGAGACCGAAATCGGCCGCAAGGCCCCCGCCGTGGTGTGGCGCGGCGGCAAGGCGATCACCCTCCAGGTGGCGGTCGGCGAGCTTCAGGACGAGGACGAGGAGGCCCCCAAGGTCGCCACGGCCACGCCGAAAAAGCCCGACAAGGCGGCGCCGGGTGAAACCACCATCGCCCCCATCGGACTCAAGGTGGCGGCGCTCAGCCCGCAGCTTCGCCAGAAATTCGAACTGCCCGAGGGAACCAAGGGCGTCGTCGTGACCGAGGTCATCCCGGCCGGCGTCGCCGCCGAGAAGGGCATGCGCGTAGGCGACGTGGTGGTCGAGGTCGGCCAGGAGCCGGTCACCGCTCCCAACGAATTCGCCGACAAGATCGAAGCCGCCCGCAAGGCCGGCCGCCGCTCGGTGCTGCTGCTGGTCGACAACGGCCGCGGCCTGCGCTTCGTGGCGCTGCGCGTCGACGGGGATCAGAAAACGGGTTCGGTCGGGCGCTGAGGGTTACGTCGTGACCGTGCGGGGGGACCCGGCGGTCACGGCGATTCGGCGCGACGTTCGGATGAACATCCGAACATAGTCTGTGACGACGGCGTCGTCCGCCAGCAGGAGGTCGACCAACTTGTGGTAGGTGTGTTCGGCGCCGCGCCCCAGAAGTCTCGTCGCTTGCACACGGCCGGCCCGAATTACGCAGTCATTGCCTCGGCATCCCACGACGGCATCGCCGCAGCGGACGCAGAGTTGGGAGTGGCGATGGGTGAAGAATCCGAGCGCCGCGTAAACCACCAGACCGTCGATCAGTTCGCTCGGGCTGAGGCTGTTCCGATAGCCGGCCGGCAACGAACCTGTCAACGAGTAGGGTTGGCAAATGATCTGAGCGCGTAGGAAGCGGGCGATCGCCGGAGGAGTCCACACGTCCGGAATGCCGCCGCCCGTCTTCAACTCGACTTCGACGGCGGCCATACCGCCGTCCCGGATCACTACTCTGACATTCGCATGGCGCCGAAGTTCTTGGGTGACCCCGTCGAGAATCTTCCCGACCGTCGTTCTCATTCCTCATGCCGGCTTCGGTGGCGGCTCCTGGCGGACTCAAGCGCGTTCCGTGCCTCGTCGATGTTTGCCGAGCGCTTCACCTTGTGGCGGCGAAGGATCTGGCCTTCCACGTCCATCGAGAGGAGTGCGTCCTTATCGGCCGGCTCGACACTCGCGGCAAGCCGCGATTTGGCTGGCCGCTTGGCGGGTGCTCGCGCCGCGAGGATCGTTGAGGACTGGCTCATGCCTTACAATACCATGATCGCGTGAGACGTCCAACCGGCCGCGTGACAGGTTGGAGCAGGCGCTCGGTCAGTCCCGGAACTCGTCCGCCCCATAGCCCTGGGCGAACAGCAGCGCGGTCAGGTCGCCGTGGTCGATTCGGGTGCGCGCCTGGGTGGCGACGATCGGCTTGGCGTGGTAGGCCACGCCCAGTCCGGCGGCCTGGATCATCGCCAGGTCGTTGGCGCCGTCGCCGACCGACAGGGCGAGGCGCAGCGGGATCTGCTGTTCGCCGGCCACCCGGACCAGGGTTTCCAGCTTGACCGCCTGATCCAGGATCGGCTCGATCACCTTGCCGGTCAGGCTGCCGTCGGGGGCGTATTCGAAATCATTGGAGAGGTCGCGGTCGAAGCCGCACAGATCGCGGACCCGGCTTGTGAAATA
>JADGAL010000147.1 GCA_015232025.1 Alphaproteobacteria bacterium | reverse complement strand
TTCGCCCTCCAGCACGCGCAGGACGGCCTTCAGCCGGTCGGCGCATTCCGGATGGTAGGCGCCGGTGTCGTGCTCGAGGCAAACCGGATGGGTGAACAGGATGGTCGGCATTCGCGGTCGCATGCTATGGGCGAGGGCGATGATCTTAGTCCTCGCTCCGCCGAATTCCACCCCCGATTTTCGAAGGCCCGGCCGGTATTGACCAGCGGCCGGGAACCGCCGAAAATGGGGCATGCCCAAGATGCGCCTTGACCAGTTGCTCGTCGACCGCGGCTTGGTTGAAAGCCGGGCGCGCGCCCAGGCTTTGATCATGGCCGGGCTGGTGTGGTCGGGCGACCGCCGGCTGGTCAAGGCCGGCCAGGCGGTCGCCTTGGAGACGCCGGTCGAATTGCGCGGCCAGGACCACCCCTGGGTGTCGCGCGGCGGTTTGAAACTGGTCAAGGGCCTGGACCAGTTCGGAATCGATCCCACCGGTCTGGTCTGCCTGGACGTCGGCGCCTCGACCGGGGGATTCACCGATGTGCTGTTGGCGCGCGGCGCCGCCCGCGTCTACGCCGTGGATGTGGGCCACGGGCAACTCGCCTGGAAGCTGCGCCAGGACCCGCGCGTCGTCGTGCTGGAACGCACCAACGCCCGCCATCTCACCCCAGCCGAGGTGCCCGAACCGCCCGGCCTGATCACCTGCGACGCCAGCTTCATCGGCTTGGCGACCGTGTTGCCGGCGGCGCTGGCCCTGGCGGCGCCGGGGGCGCGGCTGGTCGCCCTGATCAAGCCGCAATTCGAGGTGGGCAAGGGCCGCGTCGGCAAGGGTGGCGTGGTGCGCGATCCGGCTCTGCACGACGAGGTTTGCGAAACCATCCGCGACTGGGTCGGCGGTTTGCCCGGCTGGTCGGTCCAAGGCATCGCGGAAAGCCCGATCCTGGGGCCGGAAGGCAACAAGGAGTTCCTGATCGCGGCAAGCCTGTCGGCTTGACAGTGACAATTGGTCGCGTGGAAAGAGTGGGGGGACCCGTGTTAGTCTGCGTTGGTCGGCGGGGGCGAATGCCGACGAACCAGTCAGAAAGGGGGATCAATCCCATGGGCCAAAGCTGCTGCGGATCATCCGATCATCTTCCAGGCGATTTGACGCGCCGGGGTTTCGTTCACAAGCTGGCGCTCGGCGCCGGCGTGGCGCTTTTCTCGAACTTCATTCCCAGCGTGGCGCGCGCGACGAACAAGCCCGAGTGCATGGTGCTGTCCTGCCTGGATTTCCGGGTGATGGACGACGTGGCCAACCTGATGTGGGGCCGCAAGCTTCACAACAAATATGACCACATCGTGCTGGCGGGCGCTTCGCTCGCCGTGCTGAACGACGCCGCCCCGGCCTGGGGAACGACGTTCTGGGACCATCTGGCGCTTTCGGTGGCCGAGCACGGAATCAAAAAGGTCATCGTGATCGATCACCGCGACTGCGCCGCCTACAAGGCCGTCCTTGGTCCAAACCATTTGAAGACCAGGCAGACCGAGACCGAGGCGCACACCATGATGATGACCCGCCTGCGGGACTTCATCAAAGCGCGTTATGGGACGATGGAGGTCGAACTGTTGCTGATGGGCGTCGACGGCAAGACCGACAAGATCGGCTAGGCCTCGTCGGCCGCGCAGGGCAGGACCAGGGCGTCGAACAGGTCGACGTCCAGGTCCGGCCTGAAGCGCGCCGGCTGCTGAACCGCGTGGCCCAGGCGGCCGAGATACTCCTTGCGTGGAATCTGCGTGGCGCCGAAGCGTTCGAGGTGCTCGGTCACGAACTGCGTGTCGAGCAGGGTGAAGCCGCCGCGCCGCAACCGGCCCACCAGATGGACCAGCGCCGCCTTGCTGGCGTCGGTGCGGCGCGAGAACATGCTTTCACCGAAGAACGCGCCGCCCAGCGCCAGGCCGTAAAGGCCGCCGACCATCTCGCCGTCGGCCCAGGCCTCGACGCTGTGGGCCAAGCCCAGATGATGCAACTCGACAAACAACCGGATGATCTGGTCGTTGATCCAGGTGTCGGGCCGGGCCGGAGTCGGTTCGGCGCACAGCGCCATCACCTGCTCGAAGGAGTGATTGCAGCGGATCTCGAAGCCGTCGCGCTTGAGCGCCCGGCGCAGCGACCGCGGAACGTGGAAGCCGGTCAGGGGGATGATGCCGCGTTCGTCGGGATCGACCCAGTAAAGGCGGGCGTCCTCGCGAGAGCGCGCCATCGGGAAAATTCCCGCCGAATAGGCGCGCAGCAGAACTTCGGGCGTCAGCGGCCGCATGGCGGCCCCTTCCCGGACGACATGCTCAACCCTTCAGGCCCACCAGTCTTTCCAGCCAATGGATGTCGTATTCCCCGTTGACGAAAGCCTGCTGCGCGATGATGCGCTCGTGCAGGGGGATGGTGGTCTGCACCCCCTCGATCACGAACTCGCCCAAGGCTCGGCGCAGGCGCATCAGGCATTCGTTGCGGCTGGTGCCATGGACGACCAGCTTGGCGATCATGCTGTCGTATTGCGAGGGCACCTTGTAGCCGGCGTAAAGCCCCGAATCGACACGAACGCCCAACCCGCCCGGCGCGTGATAGCCGCCGATGCGGCCCGGACACGGGGCGAAGGTGTTGGGGTCCTCGGCATTGATGCGGCATTCGATGGCGTGCCCCGAGAATCGGATATCCGCTTGCGCGTAGCCCAGCGGCGCTCCCGCCGCCACGCGGATCTGCTCGCGCACGAGATCGAGCCCGGAAATCATCTCGGTGATCGGATGCTCCACCTGGAGGCGCGTGTTCATTTCGATGAAATAGAACTCGCCATCCTGATAGAGGAATTCAAGGGTGCCCGCGTTGCGGTAGCCCAGCTTGCGGATGGCCGCGCAGGCGATTCCGCCAATCCGTTCCCGCTCGGTCGCGTTGAGGGCGGGTGACGGCGCCTCCTCCAGCACCTTCTGGTGCTTGCGCTGCAGCGAGCAATCGCGCTCCCCCAGATGCACGACGTTGCCGAACGAATCGGCCAATATCTGCACCTCGATATGGCGGGGCCGATCGAGATACTTCTCAAGGTAGACGTCGGGATTGCCGAACGACGCCTTGGCCTCGTTGCGCGCCAGCCGCCAAGCCTCGCGCAGGCCCAACGAGTCGTTGGCGACCTTCATGCCCTTGCCGCCGCCGCCGGCGGTGGCCTTGATGATGATGGGATAGCCGGCCACCTCGGCGGCCGCCAGGGCCTCGTCCTCGCTGTTCAGCGAGCCCTCCGAGCCGGGCACCACCGGCAGACCCGCGTCCAGCGCCGCCCGCTTGGCGGTGATCTTGTCGCCCATCATGCGGATATGGTCGGGCGAGGGGCCGATGAAGGTGAAGCCATGCTCCTCGACCATCGAGGCGAAGTCGGCGTTCTCGGACAGGAAGCCGTAGCCGGGATGGATCGCGTCGGCGTTGGTGATGGTCGCGGCGGTCAGGATGGCCGCCTTGTTGAGATAGCTTTCGCGGGCCGGCGGCGGGCCGATGCACACCGACTCGTCGGCCAAGCGGACGTGCATGGCGTCGTGGTCGGCGGTCGAATGCACGGCGACCGTCTTGATGCCCATCTCGCGACAGGCCCGGTGGATGCGCAGGGCGATCTCGCCCCGATTGGCGATGAGGACCTTTTCGAACATCGGTCTATTCGATCACCATCAGGGTCTCGCCAAACTCGACCGGGTGGCCGTCGCCGACCAGGATGCGAGCCACCTTGCCGCCCCGCGTCGCGCGGATCGGATTGAAGGTCTTCATCGCCTCGATCAGCATGATGGTCTGCCCCTCGGTGACCGGGTCGCCGATCTTGACGAAAGGCGCCGAGCCGGGCTCGGGGGACATGTAGACGACGCCGACCATCGGCGAATGAACGGCGCCCGGATGGGTGGCGACGTCCTCGACGATCGGCGCGGCGGCGATCGCCGCGGGCTGGGCGGGCGCCGCATGGGCGGCGAACACCGTCGGAGGCGCCGAGCGGCCGACGCGGATGCGCAGGCTGCCGGTGTCGTATTCGATCTCGTTCAGCCCCGTTTCGTCCAGCAGGCTGGCCAGGGCGCGGATGAGATCACTGTCGATGGAGGTCTTGGCGGGCATCATCCCTCATGCTTGGGCAGGAGTCGCGACAGGGCGTCGAGGGCCAGCACATATCCATGGCCGCCGAAGCCACAGATCATGCCGCGCGCCGCCTTCGAGACGTAGGAGTGGTGGCGGAACGCTTCGCGCTGGTGAATGTTCGACAGGTGGACCTCGACGACCGGCAGTTCGCAGGCCAGCAGGGCGTCGAGAATCGCCACCGAGGTGTGGGTATAGGCGCCGGCATTGACGACGATCCCGGCGCAGCGTCCGCGCGCCTCTTGAATCCAGTCGACCAGCACGCCCTCGTGATTGCTTTGGCGGAAATCGACCACCAGGCCGAGGCGGGCGGCCTCGAGCTTGCAGGCCGTCTCGATGTCGGAAAGGCTCTCGCGGCCATAGACCTCGGGTTGCCTCACGCCCAACATGTTGAGGTTCGGGCCGTTCAGGATCAGTACCGTTGGTGTCAACTGGGCATCCTCGGACCATCCGGCGCAATTGGGCGGTTATAGCACGGGCGCCGCCCGGCGCAATGGCCGTCGTGGTCCGCCATACGGTCAGGTCACCACGATTTCCACCACGACGCGATCGTGGCTGGCGATCACCTCGACGGTGTCGCCCGATTTCATCTCGCGCGGCTCCAAAAAGAACGAGACGCCGTGGTGCCAGCCCGAGGCCAGGCCGGTGGCGCCCGGCTTGTTCTCGAAGGTGGTCTCGTCGTCCAGATCGAGCGACAGCCACACCGCCACGCCGATCACCGTGGCGTCGCGATCGGCCGCGAGTCGGATCACCCGCTTCTCGGCCGGGTGGGGGCTCATCAGGTCGAAGCGGAAGACCTCCTGCTCGGCCGAGACCATCTCGTGGGGGTAACAGTCCAGCACCAGACTGACGCCCAGCGGCGAAAACTGGTTGAAGGCCGACAGGTCGAATCCCATCGACCGTCCGGCGTAGAATTGCTGGCGCAGCACCTCGCCGCTGATCAGCGCCGCCTTCAACGAGCCGCCGCGCGGGATCACCTGGGCGCCCGGCGCCAGCAGCGCGTGGCGGGCGTGGTCCATGGTCGGCAGGATGTATTCGCCCAGCAGCGCCGAATCGAAGGTCTCGGTGACCAGCACGTCGGCCGGGCCGGGGATGTCCTTGCCGACCTTCACGTCGGTCGACTTCTTGGCGATCACGTTGATCCGGTCGGACAGCCCGTTGGCGGCGATCACGGCGCGCGCCGCCTCGGCCACCTCGGGCTGCATCTCGCAGGTGTGAATCTCTTGGAACCCGGCTTCGGCCGCCATCATCGACAGCAGGCCCGAGCCGGTGCCGATGTCGAGCAGGCGCCCGCCGCGCTGGGCGGCGCGCCGGATGGCGGCGCGGTAGGCCTCGTTGCGCGGCGTGTCGTTCATCATCGGGAAGTGCCAGACCGGCACGTTGCGCCGCCGCAGCCAGCGCAGGCCGCGCTGGGCCAGCGCATTGTCGGGATCGCGCGCCAGGATTTTGCGGTAGACCGCCTCGGCCTTGTCGAATTTGCGGTTGTTGAGAAGGGTGCGGGCCAGCGCGAGGCCCGAATCGGCCAGCGAGGGGTCCAGCGTCCAGGCCTTCTCCCATCCCTCCATGGCGTCGTCGTGGCGGCCCTGCTCGGCCAGGCAATTGCCCAGATTCTGCCACGCCATGGCGTAGTCGGCCCGCTTGCGCACGGCGTTGCGCAGGGCCTGCTCGGCATCCTTCGAGCGGCCGAGGGCGCGCAGCGTGGTGCCCAGATTGTTGTTGAGCGCCGCGTCCTGGGGCGCGGCGCGCAGGCCCTGGGCATAGGCCGCCTCGGCCTCGCGCAGACGGCCCGCCACCTGATACAGGATGCCGAGTTGGCGCCACGGCTCGGGGTGCTTGGGCGCGCGGTTGGCGGCGGTGCGGAAGGCCTGCTCGGCGTCGGCGTCGCGGCCCTGGCGGCGCGCCACCAAGCCGGCGACGATCCAGCTATCGGCCATGGCGGGGAAGCCTTCGACCAAGTGTCGCGCCGTGCCGGCCGCTTCGAGAATTCGTTCAGCCGCAAGCTCTTGCTGGGCTTTCCTCAACATGGACATGAACTGCTGAGACACCGGAGCGGCCTCCTTCGGCATGGGCGCGCCGGGACTCTAATCGATCGCGGGCGCGCGGGCTAGTGTTCGGCGAAGGCTCGGAAAAAGCTGTCGGAGATCGGACGGGTCAGATAGCCGAACAGGGTCCGCGCCTCGCCGACCACCATGACGGAAACCGGCATGCCGGGGCGCAGGTCGAGGCCGGGCGGCGGCGCCACTTCGACCTGGGCGGCGTAGAAGGACTGGCCGGTGCGCTCGTCGGACAGCACGTCGGCCGCGACGGTGAGCACGCGGCCCTCGAGCACGGGGGTGTCGCGGCCGGCGGCCGCCAGGCGAATCTTGGCGGCCGAGCCCGCCTGGACCAAGGCGATGTCGACCGGCCGGACACGGGCTTCGACCACCAGCGTGGCGTCGCTGGGCACCAGTTCCAGCAGCATGTCTCCGGGCGCCACGACGCCGCCGACCGTATGGTGGCGAAGGCCCAGCACGGTCCCGGCGCGCGGCGCCCGGATTTCGGCGCGGGCGAGTTGGGCGCGGGCCGAGCGCAGCTTCTCGTCCAGGCCGACGCGCTCCTCCTGCGCCGCGCTGATCTCCTGCGCCACCTCTTGATCGCGGCCGATGTCGAGGGCCGCGAGGCGGGTCTCGGCCTCGGCGACCGCTTCGTTGGCCGTGACGATCCGGCCGATCAGGTCGCCGATCGTTCCCTGGCGGTCGGCGATGTCGCGCGACAGCGACAGCAGGCGCGGCTTGGGCGAAAGGCCCCGCGCGACCAGCCCCTCGATGGCGCCGCGCTCCTCGGTCAGCAGGTCCACCTGGCGGCGCGCCGCGTCCAACTGCGCCTCGAACGAGGCGATCATCGAGCGCTGCTGATCCAGGCGCCGCGACAGGATGATCCGCTCCTGATCCAAGGCGTCGCGCCGCGAGGTGAAGATCGCCCGCTGCCCGGCCAATATCTCGCCCACCGGCGGCAAGGCGGCGCGCGCGGTCAGATCGGCGGGAAAGTCGATCGAGGGGGCGCCGGTCGCCTCGGCGATCAGGCGGGCCTCGCGGGCGAGCGCGGCGTCGCGCCGCCCTTGCAGAAGATCGACCAGCGCGCGGGCGTCGACGTCGTCCAGTCGAAGCAGGGTTTGACCGGCGCGCACCGCCTCGCCGTCCCGGACGAGGATTTCGGCGATCACTCCGCCGTCCTTGTGGCGGATCTCCTTGCGGTGACCGGCGACCCGCACGATTCCGTCGGCCACCGCGCCGCCGGCCAGGGGCGCGGTGATCGACCACGCCAGGAACCCGCCCAAAGCGACGACGACGGTGGTCAGGCCCAGCGAGGTCCAGCCCCGGATTTCGGGTTCGTTCATGATCCGGCCTCCACGGCTTTCGCCGGAATGACGCCGCGCGACAGCGCGGCCAGAACCTGGGCGCGCGGCCCGAAGGCGTCGATGGCGCCCTCGCGCAGCAGCAGCACCTTGTCGACTTGCGCCAATGTGGCGGGGCGGTGGCCGATGATGACCACCACGGCGCCCCGCGCCTTGGCCTCGGCGATGGCTTCGTCGAGGGCCGCCTCGCCCTCGGCGTCGAGATTGGCGTTGGGCTCGTCGAGCACCACCAGCGACGGCCCGCCGAACAGCGCCCGCGCCAAGGCGACGCGCTGCCGCTGCCCACCCGAAAGCACGGCGCCCGATTCGCCGATCGCGGTCTCGTAGCCTTGGGGCAGCCGCAGGATCATCTCGTGGACATGCGCGGCGCGGGCCGCCGCCACCACCGCGTCGGCCGGGGCCTCGGCCATGCGGGCGATGTTCTGGGCGACCGAGCCGGCGAACAGTTCGACGTCCTGCGGCAGATAGCCGAGATGCGGTCCCAAATTGTCGCGACCGGAGGCGAACACGTCGGCCCCGGCCAGCCTCACATGGCCCGAACTGGGCGCGTGGACGCCGACCAGCAGGCGGGCGAGGGTGGTCTTGCCGGCGGCCGACGGCCCGATCACCGCGACCGCCTCGCCGGGCCGCACCGTGAAATCCAGCTTGCGCAAGATCGGAAGGCGCCGACCGGGCAGGGTGTAGCCCGCC
>JADGAL010000146.1 GCA_015232025.1 Alphaproteobacteria bacterium | reverse complement strand
GTCGAGCGGGCGCGGCTCGAGAGGCGATTCGAGCGCGAGCGGGCGCGGGCCGACCGCGAGGCCGACATCCGGCGCCAGGGCGAGGAGGCGATGGTTCGCGCCCTCGAGGGCAAGGCGGTGCTCAACGCGCTGCTGTCGACCAGCCTGACCAGCCGCAATCTCGCCGAGCACCTGCAGGTCCTGCTCGACGTGGTCGACATGGTGCCGTGGCTGGCGCTCAAGCCGGCCGCCTGCCTGTTCCTGCGGACCCCGTCCGGCGACTATTCGCTGGGCAGTCGGCTGGGCGTCTCGGATGACGAGGTCGCCGTCCTGCGTCGGGGCCTGGGCGCCATCGAGGAAGCCGTCCTGGCGGGCGAATCCGAGATCGCGTCGGGCCGCTACGTCCTGCCGCTGCTGGCCGAGGATCGCCTACTGGGCGTGCTGCTGCTGTTCCCGCCGGCCGATCACGAACCCGAGCCGGCCGAGGTCCAGTTCGTGCAAGAGCTGGCCGAGACCCTGTCCGAAGTGGTCGCCAAGGTCATCCTGGAGACGGCGCTCGAACTCAAGCGGCTGGAAATCCAGGAAACCCGCATGGAGATGCTGACCCGGCTGGGTGAGACCGCCGAGCGGCGCGATCCCGGCACCGGCATGCATGTCCAGCGCGTCGCCCAGTACTGCACCCTGATCGGCCGGGTCATCGGGATGAGTTCCGAGGATCAGGACCTGCTGCGCACGGCGGCCACCCTCCACGACATCGGCAAGCTGGTCATCCCCGACGCGGTCCTTCTCAAGAACGGCCGCCTGACCCCCGAAGAGTTCGACATCATCAAGGGCCACGCGGCGGTCGGGGCGGAAATGCTGCAAGGCGACGATCCGCTGGTCGAGCAGGCCCGAATCATCGCCGGCACCCACCACGAGAAATGGGACGGCACCGGCTATCCGGCCGGCCTGGCCGGCGACGCCATCCCCCTGTGGGGCCGCATCTGCGCCATCGCCGACGTGTTCGACGCGCTGACCACCGAGCGCCCCTACAAGGCCGCCTGGACCGTCGAGAAGGCGGCGGGCCTGATCGCCGAGCAGGCCGGCCAGCATTTCGATCCCACGCTGGTGGCGGCCTTCCAGACCGCGCTGCCCGAGATCGTTCGCATCAAGACGGTGCTCGACGACAATCTGATCGACCCGCGCGAGCGCATCCTGGCCACCGACGACAACGTGCCCGGCTGGACCGATGATTGCACCGTGGGCATCGACCGCATCGACGAGCATCACAAATACCTGTTCCGGCTGGTCGACGACCTGCTGCGCGCCATGGAGCGCGACGACGGCCGGCGCGAGGTGTTCCGCGCCGTGGCGGCGCTGGAAAGCTACGCCCAGTTCCACTTCGCCGCAGAAGAACAGATGATGCGCGCCTGGGGCTATCAAGAGTTGGAGGACCATCAGGCCAAGCACGACCTGTACCGCGCCTGGATTCGCCGCTTCAAGGCCGATCTGCGCGACAATCCTCTGGCCGTCGGGTCCGAGGCCGCCCAGTTCGTGCGCGACTGGCTGGTCGAGCACATCAAGAAGTCGGACCGCGAAATTCTTTCCAACCTGACGAAAATACAGTCTTCACCCGATGGCGCGGGGTCGGACGCCGTCATAGGGTAGGGCCATCGTTCGGGAGGGGGACAATGGGGTTCCTGAACGGGATAAAGTCGCGGCCGCAAGGTCGCGGCTTTTTCATTGGGCGCCGCCCATGCCAAAAATACAGTGTTCACCTGATACAACGTCAGGGGCCGTTCGGATAAGTTTTCGTCACCGCGACCGGGATGGGGACCCATGGGGACCTGGGCGCGGCAAGGGGGCCGCAGCCGCGAGGCTGCGGCCTGTTTTGCTTTCGCGCGGGGGATACTCGCCTTATCCCCTCCCGCCTACCACCTCCCGCCGTATGGGCGCGGAGGCGTTCCCTCGCTAGTCTCGATCACACGGGAGGAAACGTCGCTGGAATGGGCCGTCGCGCCCACCTGCGACGGCACGGCGCAGGCGGTCTCCTTGCCCATCGGCCGGGGGCCGCCATCGCCAACCCATCCGCGTGACGCCCCGCTTATCCCCACCCGCGGGCGTTTGATCGGGAGACAAGACGCATGGCTGCAAATTTGGACAAAGGCAAATCGCGCCGCCGGTTTCTGACCGCCGCCGCCGGCACCGCCGCCGGCGCCGCGGCGATGGTGGCGATGCCCAACGTCTCGCGCGCCCAGACGGTCACTCTCAAGATCCAGGGTGCCTGGGGCGCCAAGGACATCTTCAACGAGTTCGCCGAGGATTTCGTCAAGCGGGTCAACGCCATGGCGGGGGGTCGGCTGAAGCTCGACTACCTGCTGGGCGGTTCGGTGGTCAAGCCGTTCAGCCTGCACGACGCGGTGCATTCCGGCGTTCTCGACGGCGGCCACACCGTGGCGGCCTATTGGTATGGCAAGCACAAGGCGGCCTCGCTGTTCGGCAGCGCCCCGGCCTGGGGTTGGGACGCCAACCAGATGCTGGGCTGGTACTATTACGGCGGCGGCGAGGCGCTGTACGCCGAGTTGATGGATCAGGTTCTGGGGCTGAATATCGTCGGCTTCCTGTCCGGCCCGATGCCCACCCAGCCGCTTGGCTGGTTCAAGCAGCCGGTGGAAAGCGCCGAGCGCTTCCGGGGGCTGAAATACCGCACGGTGGGCCTGGCCGCCGACCTGATGCAGGCGATGGGCGCCGCCGTCACCCAGCTTCCCGGCGGCGAGATCATTCCGGCCATGGACCGCGGCGTGATCGACGCCTTCGAATACAACAATCCCACCTCGGACCGCCGCTTTGGCGCCCAGGACGTCGCCAAGACCTACATGATGGGCAGCTATCACCAGCCGATGGAGGCCTTCGAGATCATCTTCAACAAAACCAAGTTCAACGCGTTGGCCGACGAGCAGAAGGCGATCATCCGCCACGCGGCCGAGGCCGCCTCGGCCGACATGTCGTGGAAGGCCCAGGACAACTACTCGAAGGACTTGCAGGCGCTGATCGAGACCGACCGGGTCAAGGTGGTCCGCACGCCGCAATCCATCCTGCGGGCGCAGCTCGACGCCTGGGACAAGATCCTGCCCACCCTGACGCAGGACCCGTTCTTCAAGAAATGCGTGGAAAGCCAGCGCGCCTGGGTCAAGCGCGTGGTGTTCTACGAGTTGATGAACCGCCAGGACCAGGAACTGGCCTACGAGCATTTCCACGGCAAGCTCGGCTGACGGCGCGCGGGGGGCGCGGCTTGGGCGCTCCCCCTTCTTTCTCGGTCCATCGGGGGGCTCCGCATGCTGGCGATCATCCATTTCGTCGAAAGTCTGAGCATGTGGATGGGCAAGGCCTTCGGCTGGTGCATCATCGTGCTGGCCTTCGGCATCGGCTACGAGGTGTTCGTGCGCTACGCCCTGCGCGACCCGACCTCGTGGGCCTACGACATGAGCTACATCATGTACGGGGCGATGTTCCTGATGGCCGGCCCCTACGCCCTGGCGCGCGACGGCCATGTGCGCGGCGACGTGCTGTACCGTCTGATGCCGGCGCGCGTCCAGGCCGGCTTGGACTTCGCGCTGTACCTGATCTTCTATTTCCCCGGCGTTCTGGCCCTGATCTATTCCGGCTGGATCTTCGCCAAGATGGCCTGGACCTTCAAGGAGGTCAGCGTCAGCAGCCCGGCCGGCATCCCGGTCTATCCCTTGAAGATGCTGATCCCGGTGGCCGGCGCGCTGCTGTTGCTGCAAGGACTGGCCGAGTTGGCGCGCTGCGTCCGCTGCCTGCGCGACGGCGCGTGGCCGCGGCGGCTGCACGACGTCGAGGAACTCGAGGCGGTCATCGTCGAACAACATCGAAAGGCCGAAGGGGACCGCGCATGACCGATCCCCAGGTCGGCCTCTTGATGATGGGGCTGTTCATCTTCGTCATTCTGCTGGGATTTCCGGTGGCCTTCACGCTGATGGCGATGGGCGTGATCTTCGGCTACTACGCCATGGGCGACCGCATCTTCTTTCTGCTGGTCCAGAACACCTACGACGTGATGGCCAACGAGGTGCTGGTCGCGGTGCCGCTGTTCCTGTTCATGGGCTATGTCGTCGAGCGGGCCAACATCATCGACCGGCTGTTTCACAGCCTGCACGTCGCGGCGCGCGGCGTTCCCGCCTCGATGGCGGTGGCGGCGCTGGCGACCTGCGCGCTGTTCGCCACGGCGACGGGGATCGTCGGCGCGGTGGTCACGCTGATGGGCCTGCTGGCCTTTCCGGTGATGTTGAAGGCCGGCTACGACACCCGGCTGTCGGCGGGGGTGATCTGCGCGGGTGGCTGTCTGGGCATCCTGATCCCGCCGTCGATCATGCTGATCCTGTACGCGGCGGCGGCGGGCATCTCGGTGGTCAAGCTGTATGCCGGGGCGCTGCTGCCCGGCTTCATGCTGGCCGGGCTCTACATGGTCTATGTGGTGGCGCGGGCGCTGCTCAACCCGAAGCTGGCGCCCAAGCCGCCCCCCGAATTGGTGATCGGCTCGACCGCCTCCATCCTGTGGGCGGTGGCGACCTCGGCGCTGCCGCTGGCCGCGTTGATCCTGTCGGTGCTGGGGGCGATCCTGTTCGGGCTGGCGACGCCGTCCGAGGCGGCGGCGATCGGGGCGATCGGCGGGCTGGCGCTGGCCGCCGCCTACCGCGCGCTGACGTGGGAGCGGTTGAAGGAGGCGGTGTTCCTGACCGCCCGGACCACGGCGATGGTCTGTTATCTGTTCATCGGCTCGTGGACCTTCGCCTCGATCTTCTCCTATCTCGGCAGCCACGATCTGATCGAGGAATTCGTGATCGGCCTCGACCTGTCGCCGGTGATGTTCCTGATCATGGCGCAAAGCATCATCTTCCTGCTCGGCTGGCCATTGGAATGGACCGAGATCATCATCATCTTCGTGCCGATCTTCCTGCCGATGCTCGACAATTACGGCATCGACCCCTTGCTGTTCGGCATCCTGGTGGCGCTCAATCTGCAAACCTCGTTCTTGACGCCGCCGATGGCCATGGCGGCCTATTACCTGAAGGGCGTGGCGCCGCCCCATGTGCGACTGACCCAGATTTTCGCCGGCGTGATGCCCTTCCTTGGCATCGTCATCTTTTCGATGGTGATGCTGTACGTGTGGCCGCAGATCGCGCTATGGCTACCAGCCTATATTTACGGGAGCTGAGGCATGAAGAATCCCGCGTCGCTCACCGCCACCGCCGCCGCCCGCGCCATCGCGGGCGGTCAACTCGGCTCGGAGGAACTGGTCCGCGCCTGCCTCGACCGGGTCGCCGCGTTGGACGGCGACCTGCGCGCCTGGGCCTGGATCGAGCCGGAACAGGCGATCGCGCAGGCCCGCGACGCCGATCTGGCGCGGCGGTCGGGCCAGCCGCTGGGTCCGCTGCATGGCGTGCCGGTCGGCGTCAAGGACGTCTTCGACACCGCCGACATGCCGACCGAGTGGGGCACAGCCCTGCACGAGGGCCGCCGGCCGCAGCGCGACGCCACGGCGGTGGCGCTGCTGCGCCGGGCGGGGGCGGTGATCCTGGGCAAGACGGCGTGTACCGAATTCTCGGTCTATACGCCCGGCCCGACCCG
This sequence comes from Alphaproteobacteria bacterium, assembly GCA_015232025.1. Lineage (GTDB taxonomy): Bacteria > Pseudomonadota > Alphaproteobacteria > Rhodospirillales > Magnetospirillaceae > JADFZP01. Next base: position 2,601 of record JADGAL010000146.1, on the reverse strand, counting down.
CAATCCGCACGATTCCCGGCGCACGCCGGGCGGCTCGTCGTCGGGATCGGCGGCGGCCGTCGCGGCCTTCATGGCGCCGCTGGCGCTGGCCACCCAGACCAACGGCTCGGTCATCCGGCCGGCCTCGTATTGCGGCGTGGTGGGCTACAAGCCGTCATTCGGCCTGATCTCGCGCAACGGGGTGCTGCGGCAGTCGCGGTCGCTCGACCAGGTCGGCGTGATGGCCCGCACGGTCGAGGACGCCGCCTTGCTGGCCGAGACGCTGATGGTCTACGACCCGCACGATCCCGACATGGTGCCGCGCTGGCGGCCCGATCTGGTGCGGGTCGGCACGCGCGAGCCTCCCCTGGCGCCGCGCTTCGCCTTCATCCGCACCCCGGCCTGGGAATGGGCCGCCGAGGGCACCGCCGACATCTTCGCGCAACTGGTCGCCGATCTGGGCGCGCAGGCCCAGGAGGTGGCGCTGCCGCCGGCCTTCGACAGCGCGATTCCCCGCCACCGGGTGCTGATGGAGACCGACTTGGCCCGCTCCTACGCCCGCGACTACGAACGCGGCGCCGACCGCATGAGCCGCGAACTGGCCGCCATGATCGAGCGCGGCCGCGCGCACCGCGCCGTCGACTATGTCGACGCGGCCGAGGGCGTTCCGGCCCTTTACGCCCAGCTCGAAGAGGTGCTGGAATGGTACGACGCGATCATCACCCCGGCCGCGCCGGGCGAGGCGCCGCTTGGGCTGGAAAGCACCGGCAATCCGGCCTTCTCGACCCTGTGGACGCTGCTTGGGCTGCCTTCGATCACCGTGCCCATTCTGAAGGGGCCGGCCGGCATGCCGGTGGGCGTGCAGGTGGTGGCGGGGCGGGGCGACGACGCGCGGCTGCTGCGCGCGGCGCGCTGGTTGATGCGCAGATAGGGCGCCTCATTCCTTGCGGCGAACGGCGCCAAGCCAGTCGGCGAGCATCATGACCAAGGCCGCGAGAATGACCACCCACAAGGCGGGCTCGCCGATCCGCCAGGCCATGAAGCCCAGGAAGGCGACGGCGACGAAGGCGGCGAGGGCACCGGCGACGATGGTCTGCATGGACCAAGGCTAACAGGACCGCGCGGCCCGGCAAACCGGCCGGAAGCGGTATGGGAAAAGGAGGACGGCATGGAGGTGGGATTCATCGGGCTGGGCATCATGGGGCGGCCGATGGCCGGCCACCTCGCCAAGGCGGGGCACCGGCCGCATGTCGTGCGCCGCGCCAAGGCGGTGCCGCCCGAACTGAACGCGGTGGTCCACGAGACCGCCCGCGCGGTGGCCGAGAGCGCGGAGGTGGTGATCCTCATGCTGCCCGACACGCCCGATGTCGAGGCGGTGCTGTTCGGCCCGGATGGCGTCGCCGAGGGACTGGCCGAAGGCAAGCTGGTCATCGACATGAGTTCGATCTCGCCCACCGCCACCCAGACCTTCGCCGAGCGCATCGAGGCGCAAGGCTCGGGCTATGTCGACGCCCCGGTGTCGGGCGGCGAAGCGGGGGCCAAGGCGGCCAGCCTGACCATCATGGCCGGCGGCCCCCAAATCCATTTCGACCGCGCCCGCCCGCTGTTCGAGGCGATGGGCCGCTCGATCACCCATATCGGCCCGCGCAACGGCGACGGCCAGGTCGCCAAGGTCGCCAACCAGATCGTCGTCGCCCTGACCATCGAGGCGGTGGCCGAGGCGCTGGTGTTCGCCGCCAAGGCCGGCGCCGACCCGCGCAAGGTCCGCGAGGCGCTGCTGGGCGGCTTCGCCGGCTCGAAGATCCTCGACGTCCACGGCCTGCGCATGATCGAGCGTGCCTTCGACCCCGGCTTCCGCGTCGCCCTGCACCAAAAGGACCTGAACATCGCCCTGCAAGCGGCCCGCGAGTTGAAGATGGCCCTGCCCAACACGGCGGCCACCCAGGAACTGTTCAACGTCTGCCGCGCCCTGGGCGGCGCCAACTGGGACCACTCGGCCCTGGTCCGCGTCCTCGAGACCATGGCGGCGCACGAGGTGGGGTGATGACTCACGGGCGCGACAGCGGAACTCGGGCCAAATGCCGCTCGATGTCGTCTCTCGCCTTGGCATCGAAACCAAAGTCGCGGCCGTTGTCCCGCCAAGCGTCCAGAATGGCGGTTCGGGCCAAATCCACCCACGAGGCCATGACGCCGTTCGCGACATCAAGTTTCCGGGCCATGCGCCCGAATGTCTCGTCGGTGACGTCCTCCCATCGCTTCGACCCCCCAAGATTCAGCGCAAGCTTATCGTTTGGTTGATACAGGATGGTGGACACCAGATCATAGGCGGGAGAAAGGCGGGCATTGAGCCCGTCTGGATAAATCAGACTCCAGTTCTTATGGTGGGCATCGCCATTGCCGCACATGACCATGAACACTAGGCGGTGGACAAATGCCGCCAGATCGCCCTTGGCACCCAGGGCCATGATCAACTTGGCTTGGCTTTCATAGTTGTATCTCTTGTATTTCTCCTCGGGATACAAGCCGAGGATCTGGGCGAAATCCTCCATATGAACGCGGGTGTCGGGAGTCGGGCGGTCGAAACGGCGGATCGCCAGGGCGATCGGTTCGGCGAAGTCGCCG
>JADGAL010000145.1 GCA_015232025.1 Alphaproteobacteria bacterium | reverse complement strand
GTCGCGGCGTCGGGGTCGCCCGCCGTGACGAAGGTCACCAAGCCGGCGCGGCCCTCGGCCTTCAGCTTGGCGAAGCGGGCGGACAGGCGGGCGCTCACAGCTCGTCTCCCAGGGCGCGGGCGACGGTGTTGACGTCCTTGTCGCCGCGTCCGCTCAAATTGATGACCATCAGGTGGTCCTTGGGCAACGTGCCCGCGATCTTGCCGGCATAGGCGATGGCGTGCGAGGACTCCAGCGCCGGGATGATGCCTTCCAGACGGGTGCATTGCTGGAAGGCGACCAGCGCCTCGTCGTCGGTGACCGAGACGTATTCGACGCGCCCCGATTCGCGCAGCCAGGCGTGTTCCGGGCCGATGCCGGGATAGTCCAGCCCGGCCGAGATCGAATGCGCCTCGGTGATCTGGCCGTCCTCGTCCTGGAGCAGATAGGTGCGGTTGCCGTGCAGCACGCCCGGCCGCCCGGCGGTCAGCGAGGCGGCGTGGGCGCCGGTCTCGATGCCGTGTCCGGCCGCCTCGACGCCGATGATGCGGATGTCCTTGTCGTCGAGGAAGGGATGGAACAGCCCCAGCGCGTTCGAGCCGCCGCCGATGCAGGCCACCAGACTGTCGGGCAGCCGCCCTTCCTGTTCAAGGATCTGGACGCGGGTCTCGTCGCCGATCACCGCCTGGAAATCGCGCACCATCGCCGGATAGGGATGCGGGCCGGCCGCCGTGCCGATCAGATAATAGGTGCTGTCGACATTCGACACCCAGTCGCGCAGGGCGTCGTTCATGGCGTCCTTCAGCGTCGCGGCGCCCGAGGTCACCGGCTTGACCTCGGCGCCCAGCAGCTTCATGCGATAGACGTTGGGCTTTTGGCGCTCGATGTCGGTGGCGCCCATGTAGATCGTGCAGGGAATGCCGAATAGCGCGCAGACCGTCGCGGTGGCGACGCCGTGCTGGCCGGCGCCGGTCTCGGCGATCACCCGGCGCTTGCCCATGCGGCGGGCCAGCATGATCTGGCCCATGCAATTGTTGACCTTGTGCGCGCCGGTGTGGTTCAGGTCCTCGCGCTTCAGGTAGATCTTGGCGCCGCCGAAGGTTTCGGTCAGGCGGCGCGCGAACCACAGCGGGCTGGGCCGGCCGACGTAATTCTTCAGATAATCGGCCAATTCCACCGCGAAGCCGGGATCGGCGCGCGCGGCGCGCCACGCCTTCTCGACGTCGAGAATCAACGGCATCAGGGTTTCGGCCACGTAGCGGCCGCCGAACGCGCCGAAATGCCCGCGCTCGTCGGGACCGGCACGGTAGGTGTTCAAGCTGGGCATGAGGCGGTTTCGATCCGGCATCTGGCTGAAAGGGCGAAATAATACACGAAGCCGGGCCGCGGCAAACCGTCAATTTGGCCGGGTCTGGAAACGAAAAGGCGGTTGGCCCCGGACGCCCTCTCGTGCGACTATCCGCGCCGGAAATTCCGGGGACGGCGAGGCGACCATGAGCGGCGGTGCACACAACCTTCAAGCGTTCGACCAGCAGATGGAGGGCGAGTTTCTCGACGAGGCGCGCGACATGGTCAGCGCGGTCGACGTTCTGCTTGAGAACGTGCGCTCGCGGGCGGTGGCCGGGGCGGACGCGGCGTCGTCGATCCGCCGCGACGTCGCCAATCTGCGCATGCTGGGCCGTTCGGTCAATTTCCCGCAGATCTCGGTCATCACCCATCGACTCGAGGACTACGTCGCCGACCTGGCCGATCTCGATCCGCGCCACGTCCAGGACATCCAGTCCTTCATCGACAAGCTGCGCGGCATCCTGGACGGCGACGTGCCGGCCGAGGCCACCGCCGAACTGGCCCGCGCCCTGCCGGCCCGCACGGCGGTCGACATCCAGATCGTGCTGCTGAACATCGAGGTGATGCTGATCATCCCCGAGAAGGCGCTGGCCGCCATCGTCTCGCGCGAATTGCAGGCTTGCGGCTATCGCGTCTCGACGGTGCGCACGGCGTTCGAGGCGATCGAGATGGCGGTGCGCACCAAGCCCGACATGGTGATCGCCGCGCTGACCCTGGAAGGCCTGAGCGGCGTCGATCTGGCCTGCATGTTCGCGGCGTGCCAAAAGACCGCGCAGATGCCGTTCGCGCTGTTCACCAGCTATGCCTTGGGCCATCCCGAACTGGCCGGCCTGCCGCCGCGCTCGGCGGTGATCCGCAAGGGGCCGCATTTCGGAGACGACTTGGCCGAGGCGCTGTCGCGCTTCAGCATCACCTGACCGGGGTCACGTCGGCGGCGTAGGTGAACTCGTCGGCGCTGGGCGTGAAGTTCAGCGTGTCGCGCACCGCCCACAGGCTCATCTGGAAGTGCAGGGGGATGACCGCCTGATCGTCCAAGGCCGTGTCGGTCGCCTCCTCCTGCAACGCGGCGCGGCGCTGGTCGTCGAATTCGGACATCGCCTGGATCAGCAGCGAATCGAGCCGCGCGTTGGAATAGCGGCCGAAGTTCGACGGCCCGAAGCCCGGCGCGGCGTCGCGCGTGGCGACCAGGCCCTTGAGCGCGTAGGACGATTCGCCCGTCCCGGTGCCCCAGCCGGCCAGCATGAAGCTATAGGCGTTGAGCGACGCCTGGGCGAAGAAATCGCGCGGCAGCACGCTTTCGACCCGAACCACGATGCCCAGCGCGGCCAACATGCGGCCGATCGCCTGACAGATTTGCTCGTCATTGACGTAGCGGCCGGCCGGGCAATGCAGGGTGACGGCGAAGCCGTCGCTCCAGCCCGCCTCGGCCAGCAGGGCGCGCGCGCCGGCAAGGTCGAATCGCTCGACCACTTGGCGGCGGCTGGCGCCCTGATGATCGGCCAGCACCAGTTGCGAGGCCGGCTCGGCCAGCCCCTCCATCACCTGATCGCGGAGCACGGCGCGATTGATCGCCTTCGAGATGGCGCGGCGCACCCGCGCGTCCTTGAAGGGATTGCGCGGCAAGGGTTCGCCCCGCTTGTCGGTGATGAACGGCGAGGACGCGTTGAACTGGTCCAGCGCCAGATAGATCACCCGCCGGGCCACCCGGTTCACCACCCGGATATGCGGCGCCGCCTTCAGCCGCTGCTGATCGGCCGGCGGCAGGCCGGCGATCATGTCGACCTCGCCGGCCACCAGGGCGGTGACGCGCTCGGCGTCGTCGGGGTAGTAGCGAAAGGTGACGCGGTCCCAGGCGGTGGGCTTGCCCCACCACGAGGGATTGGCCTCGACCACGGCGCCCACCCCCTTGCGCCATTCGACCAGACGGAAGGCGCCGGTGCCGGGAATGCCCTCGCCCGCGTCGACCGCCTCGGCGCCGACCGTCAGGGACGAGCGCGGCAGGATGGCGAATTGCGACAAGTCGCTGGGCAGCAGCGGATAGGGGCCGTGGGTGCGGATGTGGATGACGTGGGGGCCGACCACCACCACCTCCTTGACGGCGCGCAGATAGGCGGTCAAGCCGTCGCCCGGCCCCTTGACCCGCTCGGCCCGCTCGAACGAGGCGACCACGTCCTCGGCGCCGAACGGGCTGCCGTCGTGGAAGCTGACGTCCTGGCGCAGCACGAATTCCCAGGTGGTGGGGTTCAGCACCCGCCATGACAGCGCGAGGCCCGGCGAGACGATTCCGCCGACCCGCGTGATCAGCCGGTCGTAGACATACTCGCTGAACTGAAGGTTCGAGCCGATATTGTGGTAATAGGGATCGCGCGAGGTGGGCGCCGTGGGCAGACCGATCCTCAACTCCGCCGCCCCGGCGGCCGAGGCGGCGAGAACCAGCGCCAACGACCAGAATAGGCGCCTAGCGGCCTGCAACATGTCTCCCCCTTCTGGCGAGAATTGGTCTGACCATCCCAAGCTAACAGCCCGGATCATCCCGCGCAATCGTCAGGATCGGCCGCGCCGCGCGCTCAAGACCTCGTCATAAAAGCCGGTGATGGTTCGCACGAAGGTCTGTTCGGTGAAATTGGCCCGCCACGATTCGCGCCCACCCTCGGACAGGCGGGCGCGCAGGAGGGGATCGGCCATGCAGCGGCGCACCGCCAGCGCCAGGGCGCGGGGATCGTCGATCGGCACCATCAGGCCGTTCTCGCCGTCCTTGACATAGGCGCGCGGCCCGGCGGCGGCGGCGGCGACCAAGGGCGTGCCGGTCGCCCAGGCCTCGACCATCACCGTGCCGAAGGGTTCGTAGCGCGACGGGAAGACGCAAATGTCCGAGGCGCGCAGCAGGGCGGCGCGGTCGGTGCGCCAACCCAGGAAGCGGACCCGCCCGCTCACCCCCAGCCGGGCGGCCTGGGCTTCGAGCTGTTCGCGCAGCGGGCCTTCGCCCGCGATCCACAGATAGGCGCCGGCCAGATCGGGCATGGCGTCGAGCAGGACGTCCAGGCCCTTCTTCTCGTGCAGGCGGGCCAGGGCCAACAGCAGCGGCGCCTCGGCCGGGGTGTCCAGCGCCTTGCGGCTGGCCGGCGGCGCGTCGTCCAATTCGGCGATGGTGTGGATCAGGCGGCAGCGCGCCGGATCGGCGACATTGCGCTTGACGTGCTCGACGATGTCTTGGGTGACGCCCACGAACCAGTCGCAGTTGCGATAGCGCTTCAGATCGTAATAGCCGCCGAACCAGCCGACATTCACGGCGCCGCGACGCTCGGCGAAGCTGGCGGCGCGGCCCATCCAATATTGCACGATGTCGGGATTGTGGCGCTCGAAGGCGTGCGCCAGGACGTGGCGGGTGGGCATCTTCAGCCAGCGGCCGAACGGCGCCACATAGACGGCGGCGCGGCCGCCGCGCAGGCGCCCGGCGTGGTGCGGCCGGGTGACGATGATCTGATCGAGCCCTTGACGGTCGAGCGCCGCCACCGCGTCATGAAAGAACGTCTCGGCGCCGCCGTGCTCGGCCCCGGCCATGACGTGCATCACCCGCATGCGATCGACATCTTCTCGTCCAGGGCGCGCCGCCCCCCGCGGCGCAAGGTGCCCTTGGATACCCGATCCGAAACGGGAAATAAAGCACGGCCTTCGGGCCGTCCGCCGGCCGGATTCCCACACTCGTTGACTCCACCCACCGGAAGCGCCACCTTTTGCCGATGATGCGCGTCCATGCCACCTGCGTCGCGTTGGCCGGCCGCGGCGTGCTGCTGCGGGGAGAGCCCGGCGCGGGCAAGTCCGACCTGGCCTTGCGCCTGATGGACGACGGCGCCCTGCTGGTGGCCGACGACCAGACCGAGATTCGCCGCGACGACCGCCGCCTGCTGGCCAAGGCCCCCGAGTCGCTGGCCGGGCTGATCGAAGTCCGCGGCCTGGGGTTGATCGAGGTGCCGTTCGCCCCCTTCGTCGAGTTGCGTCTGGTGATCGATCTGGTCGAGCGCGCCGCCGTGCCGCGCATGCCCGAACCGGAAGCCGCGCCGTTCCTGGGGCTGACACTACCGCTGTTCCGGCTGGCGCCGTTCGAGGCGTCGGCCGCCGCCAAGGTTCGCCTTGCCCTGACGCGCCCGCCGCGAGATATTGTTGCGCCGTCATGAAAGATCAGGGATCCCCTTCCGCGCCCGGTACGGCGCCCCCAGCGACACCGTCCCGGTCGGGCCGCCTGGTGATCGTCACCGGCATGTCCGGCGCCGGGCGCACCCTGGCGTTGAAGGCGCTCGAGGATCTGGGCTACGAGGCGGTCGACAACCTGCCCCTTTCGCTGCTGTCCAGCCTGGTGCGTCCGGGCGACGGGATGAGCCGGCCGCTGGCGGTGGGCGTCGACGTGCGCACCCGCGATTTCGGCGCCGCCCCGGTGCTTGACACGCTGGACCGGCTGGTCGCCGAAAGCGATTTGGACGTGCGCCTGCTGTTCGTCGATTGCGACGACGAGGTGCTGGGCCGCCGCTACACCGAGAACCGTCGCCGCCATCCGCTGGCCGCCGACCGCCCGCTGATCGACGGCATCCGCCACGAGCGCGCCCTGCTGGCGCCGCTCTTGGCGCGGGCCGACGTGGTGCTCGACACCACCGCGCTGCCGCCCGGCGAGTTGAAGCGTCAGGTCGAGGGCCATTTCGCGCTGGACGCCGGCCAGGGCCTGACGGTGTTCGTCACCTCGTTCGGCTATCGCCGCGGCGTGCCGCGCGAGGCCGATCTGGTATTCGACGTGCGCTTCCTGAACAATCCGCATTACGATCCGCTGCTGCGCCCGCTGACCGGCCGCGACCGCGCGGTGGCCGAGCATGTCGCCGCCGATCCCGATTTCGCGCATTTCTTCGGCGGGCTGACATCCTTGCTGTCGCCGCTGCTGCCGCGCTACGCGGCCGAGGGTAAAAGCTATCTGACCATCGCCGTGGGATGTACCGGGGGGCGCCATCGCAGTGTCGCGGTGGCGGAACGGTTGGCGGCGTGGCTCCGCGACAGCGGCAGGCGGGTGGACGTGCGCCACCGCGACCTGGAGGAGGGGGGGAACTGAAGGATGAAAGCAAGCCCATGATCGGAATGGTTCTCGTAACCCATGGTCGGCTCGCCGAGGAACTGGTCGCGGCGCTCGAACACGTGGTCGGGCCGCAGCCCAACGTCGCCTCGGTGTGCATCGGCCCCGACGACGACATGGAACGGCGGCGCGCCGACATCCTCAGCAGCGTGGCCAGGGTCGACGACGGCTCGGGGGTGGTCGTGCTGACCGACATGTTCGGCGGCACGCCGTCGAATCTGGCGATCTCGATCATGGACAAGGCCAAGGTCGAGGTGATCGCGGGCGTCAACCTGCCCATGCTGATCAAGCTGGCCAGCGTGCGCAATCACGAGCCGCTGGGCGACGCCGTGGCCAGCGCGCAGGAGGCGGGCCGCAAATACATCAACGTGGCCTCGCGCCTTTTGACCCAGGACCAGTCATGAACGACGCCCCGCCCGGCGGCGCCGAGGTGCGGCGCGTCGCTTTGATCTGCAACATGCGCGGCCTGCATGCCCGCGCGGCGGCCAAGTTCGTCAACACCGCCGGCCGCTTCGACGCCAAGGTCACCGTCTCGAAGGGTGGCATGGAGGTCTCGGGTCAGTCGATCATGGGGCTTCTGATGCTGGGGGCCGGCCCCGGCACCCGCATCGAGCTGCGCGCCGAGGGCGCCCAGGCCGACGCCGTGCTGGCCGAGTTGGCCGAACTGATCGCGGCCAAGTTCCATGAGGATTAAGGCCCCCGCCCCCGAAGCCGCCGCCGCCGCCGAACTGGTGCTGGAGGGGCTGGGCGTCGGTCCGGGAATCGCCATCGGGCCGTTGCACCTTCATGATCCGGGCGCCGTCAACGTGCCCGAATACCGTCTGCCCCCCAACCGCGTCGAGCCCGAGCGCCAGCGCTTCGCCACCGCCGTCGAGGTGGCGCTGACCCAGGTCGGCCGCCTGCAGGCCAAGGCCCGCACGCTGCCCCCCGCGGCCTCGGAGGAGTTGGGCTATCTGCTCGAGGCCTATCACCAGATGCTGAAGGGCTCGCGGCTGGTGCGCGGCGTCGACAAGCGCATCGCCGAGCGGCGCATCAACGCCGAGGCCGCCGTCCAGCAAGAGATCCAAGACATCGCCCGCAGCTTCGAGGCGATGGACGACGCCTATCTGGCGGCCCGCCTGACCGACATCCGCGAGGTCGGCCAGCGGCTGGTGCGCAACCTGACCCAAACCCCCTACCGCCCCTTCTCGGTGCTGCCCAAGGGTTCGGTGCTGCTCGCCGAGGAGATGAGCCCGGCCGACACCGCCCTGCTCGACCCCCGCATCGTGGCCGGCTTCGCCACCGTGCTGGGCGGCGCCGAAAGCCACACCGCGATCATGGCGCGCTCGCTGAACCTGCCCGCCGTGATCGGCGTCGCCGGGCTGATCCAGGGCGTGACGCCGGGCGCCGTGGTGATCGTCGACGGCAGCGCCGGCCGGGTGGTGGTCAACCCGACCGAGTCGACGCTGGCCGACTACCGCTTGAAGCGCGCCGACTTCCTGCGCGGCCGCCGCGCCCTCAGCCGCCTGCGCCGCCTGCCCGCCGTCACCCTGGACGGGGCGCGCATCACCTTGCAGGCCAATGTCGAATTGCCCCAAGAGGTCGGCCCGGTGCTGCAATCGGGCGCCGAGGGCATCGGCCTGTTGCGCAGCGAGTTCATGTTCATGAACCGCCCGGCCCTGCCCGACGAGGACGAGCAATACGCCATGCTGCGCGGCCTGGTCGAGCGCATGGACGGCCAGGTGGTCACCATCCGCACCCTGGACGCCGGCGGCGACAAGCTGCCCGAGGCGGGCGGCGGCGTGG
>JADGAL010000144.1 GCA_015232025.1 Alphaproteobacteria bacterium | reverse complement strand
GCTCGGGCGGCACCTCGCGGTCGATCTCGACGCTGGCGTACAGGGCGCGGGCCAGCGGCGGGTTCTCGACGATTGGCACTTCGTTCTCCTCGGCCACTTCGCGGATGCGCTTGGCCAGATGGTCGATGCCCTTGGCGACCAGAATGGGGGCGCCCATGGTCTCCATGTCGTATTTCAGCGCGCAGGCGTAATGGGTCGGGTTGGTCACCACCACGTCCGCCTTGGGCACCGAGGCCATCATGCGTTCGCGCGCCTTCTGCATGCGCAGGCTGCGGATGCGTCCCTTGACCATGGGATCGCCCTCGGTGTTCTTGTTCTCGTCCTTGACCTCCTGCTTGGTCATGCGCAGGCGCTTGAAGTAGGTATAGCGCTGCCAGGCGAGGTCGCCTACCGCGATGACGGTCACGAAGGCGGCCACCGAGGCGGTCAGCTCGAACACCGTCTCTTGCAGGTAATCCAGGATGCCGAGCAGGGTGAGATCCATCAGCAGCGGCAGGTCGTCGACGCGCGGCATGATGACCAGGGCCGAAATGCCCCCGACCACCGCCACCTTGGCGATGCTCTTGATCAGCTCCAGAACCGTATGGAACGAGACCATCCGCTTCAGGCCGGCGAACAGGTTCATCTTGTCGAAGCTGAACTTGATCAGGCTGAAATTGGCCACCCAGCCGATCTGGATCACCGTGCCGAGCACCGCCATGATGATGAACAGCAGGAAGGGCAGCAGCAGGATCAGGCCAAGCCGCGCCAGGATGTGGATCAGCAACCGGCCCAACGCGGCCGGGTCGGTGGGAATTTCGTGCGGCGCGGCGATCAGCGGCAGCATCAAATCGGCGGTCTGACGCATGACCATCGGCGCCAGGGCGGCCAGAAAGGCCACCGAGCCGATCAGGGTGACCCATTGCTTGATCTCGTTGGACATCGGGAAGTTGCCCTTGCCCTGGGCATCGGAGATCCGTTTCCCAGTCGGGTCTTCCGTTTTTGATTCTTGATCGTCGTCTTCGGCCATGGCCTAACCCGGCGAGAGGAAACGAATCAGGCCGTCCTCGAAGGATCTGAGGAACAGCGCCATCATGGTCGCCAAAGACATCATCAGAAGCGACAACCCGAAGATGATTTGCAGCGGCAGGGCGACCAGGAACACCGGAATCTGCGGCGCCAGCTTCGAGATCAAACCCAGCGCGGTGTAGAAGACCAGGCCAAACACCACCAGCGGCGCCGCCAGTCTGACGCCCAGCGTGAACCCGTCGTCGAGCGCTTGGGCGGCCACCAGCACCAGATCGCCGACCGGCAGCGCCTGCCCCGGCGTGAACAGCCGATAGGAATCGACCAGCGTCTCGATCATCAGGTGATGCATGCCGGTGGCGAACATCACCACGACCGCCAGATTCGACATGAAGCCGGTCAGCAGCGAGCTTTGCTGCTCGACCACCGGGTCGAACACCAAGGCGTTGGTCAGGCCGACCTGGAAGCCGATGAAGGTGGCGGCGAGGTTCAGCGAGACCATCAGCATCTGCACCACGACGCCGATGAACAGGCCGACCGTCGCCTCGCCCAGGATCAGCAGGAACAGCCGGCCGGGATCGCCGGGAACGGGCGGCAGCATGCCCGACACGACCGGCAGGATCACCAAGGTGATGGCCACGGCCAAAAGCAGGCGGAAGCGCTCGGGGATGAGCTGGCCCGACAGGCCGGGCATCCACATCATCCCGGCGCCCATCCGCGTGAAGACCAGCAGGAAATTGAAGACGTTGGTGTCAAGAAGCTCGGTCAGCATCAGCCGCCGCCCGCGACCGCCAGATCCATCATCGCGCGAAAGAAGTCCATCAGCGAATGCAGCATGAAGGGCGCGGCGACGACCAGCGCCAGAAAGATGACCAGCACCTTGGGAACGAAGGTCAGGGTCATTTCCTGGATCTGGGTGGCGGTCTGGACCAGCGAGATGGCCACGCCGACCACCAGACCGGCGAGCAGGGTCGGCGCGGCGACCTTCAGCATGGTGCTGAACGCGAAGCGGGAGACGTCGAGGAGTTCGGGTTCGGTCACCTGACCCGCCCTAGATCGGCATGCTCAGGATTTCCTTGTAGGCGCTGATCACCTTGTCGCGCACGGCGACCACGGTTTCCAGGGTCAACTCGGCGCTGGCCACGGCGGCGACCACCTCGCGGATGTCGGCCTTGCCGGTGATGGCCTGCTTGCTCAAATCCTCGGCCTTGCGGGCCTCGCCGATCGCCGATTTGGCGACGTCCTTCAGCATGCTGGCGAAATCCACGCCCTCGGGCGTTTCGCCGACGGCGCCGGCGGCCTCGCCCGCGCCCGGCGTCTTGCCCAGCGCGGAATAGGCGGCGATGGCGTTGTTGATGGTGGTCATGGCGCCCTCCCGGCTCGTCGGATCAACGCAGCATCTCGATCGTGCGCTGCATCAGCGCGCGCGAGGTGCTGACGATATTCATGTTGGCCTCGTAACTGCGCTGGGCCTCGCGCATGTCCATCAGCTCGATCAGCGGATTGACGTTGGGCGCCATCACATAGCCGTCGCGGTCGGCGGCCGGGTGTTTGGGGTCGAATTTCTTGATGAAGTCCGAACGGTCGACGCCGACCTTGGCCACCTTGGTCAGGTTGGCCCCGGTCTGTTGATCGAGTTCCTGCTTGAAGGTCACGATCTTGCGGCGATAGGGCTCCTGATCGGCGGCCTTTGGCAGCGAATCGGCGTTGGCCATGTTTTCCGAGACCACGCGCAGCCGTTGCGACTGGGTCTTCATGCCCGAAAGGGCGATCAGGGTGCTTTTTTTCAACTCGTCCATGATGGCGCTCCTCAACCACCCTTGCCGACGGCGGTCTTCATCATGCGCAGATGCTTTTGGAACAGGCTCAACGACAATTCGTAGGCGCCCTTCGAGTCGGCCATGTTGGCCATCTGCTCTTCCAGCACCACCGAGTTTCCATCGGGCGAGCTTTCGAACGGCGTCTTGACCACGCCGACGCCGGGCGCCGGCTCGAGCGGCTGCGGCGACAGATGCTTGGCGTCGGTGGCGGCGGCGCGCAACGGCATCTTCTCGTCCAGCATCTTGCGGAAGTTGAACGCCTCGAGGTCGCGCGCCCGGTATTTCGGGGTATCGGCGTTGGCGACGTTCTCGGCCAACACCTCCTGACGGCGGGCCACCCAATCCATCCGCTTGCCCGCCATGGCGAAAAGTGCGAGGTCTTTGAGCATGGTCGTCGTCCGGTTCAAGTCACGCTTTCGAGGCATACACAGTATCCGATCGCGCCCTTAACAAAGCGTGAATCGTGCGCTGGATGCGCTTGATCCGCCGCCTGTAAAATGTGTAAAATGCGCACTGCCTTACAGGGAGGTTCCGATGGCCGTCGCCGCCGCCACAGAGTTCTGCCGCAGCTTCGCCTCGTTCCAGCGGATCGTTCAGCGTGAATTCGTCGAGGTTCAAAGCCACGGCGAGACCACCGGCTTTTTCATCTCGCCCGAGGCATTCGCGCGCTTCCAGCGCCTCGAAGCCGAAGCGCGGAGGGCATACCATCCCAGTGAGCTGCCCGAGCATCTCAAGGAGGCAGTCCGAAACGCCAAGATGGGCATTGAACATCGGCATCTCGACGCCTTGCTGGATGATTGAGGATGCCGCTTCCCGTCCCGCCGCGTTCAGGCATGGTCATCCGCTACGAATACCTATGGCGCGACCAGCATGAGCGCGGAGACGGGAGAGGCGAAAAGAAGCGGCCATGCGCGATCGTCATCGCGACAACCAATGCGGAACGGGGTCGCATCGAAACCATTGTCGCACCGATCACACACACAAGGCCGAGACCACCCACGGAAGGTGTCCTGATCCCCCCAAGGGTTCGGCGGTCGCTGGGTCTGGACGGACAGGACTGCTGGGCCATCGTTACCGACCTCAACGCCTTCGACTGGCCCGGCCCCGATATCTATCCGGTTCCGGGGCAACCGCCGGGGACGTATTTATACGGCCTCCTTCCACCCCGTCTTTTTGACGAAATAGTCGGACGAATCGTCGCTTGTGGCATGAAGGCCACCGAGCGCGTGGAATAGCGTTTAAGCCTTTATTAAGCGCTGCCCCGCCACATTGTGGCATATCCAGGAAGGGGCGGAACAGGCCGTGGCGGACGATCCCGAACACAGCGCGGCGGCGAAGCGGGCGATAGCCGTGGCCCTGCGCTGGGAGCCCGATCAAGACGAGTCGCCGCGCGTCGTGGCGAGCGGGCACGGCGCCGTCGCCGAGCGGATTCTGGAAATCGCCTTCGCCAACGACATCAAGGTGCGCGAAGACCCCGATCTGGCGCAAATCCTGGCGGCGGTCGACGTCGACGCCTTCATCCCGGTCGAGGCCTTCATGGCGGTCGCCGAAATCCTGGCCCATCTTTACCGCGTCAACGCCAACCTGACGGGCGAAGCCCGCGCGAGCCGGCCATGAGCGCCGAGGACCTGAAACTCGAAATGCGCAAGACGGCGTCGCTGGTCGACACGGCGCGCCGGCTGGTCGCCGACGGCAAGATCGTCGACCTTACCGCCCTGGAGGGCAAGGCCCGCATGATCGCCGATGGCGCCGGGCGGCTGCCGCGCGACGAGGGCCGCGCCCTGCTGCCCGGCCTGGAGGCGCTGGTCGAGGGCCTGGACCGCTTGGCCGACGAGCTGGGCCGGGCGCGGGGCCGCGTGTCGTTCGCCGACCCGGCGGAAACCTGACATGGACATCGAGGTCTACGGCCGCTTCCTGGTGGCGCTGATCTTCGTGGTCGGCCTGATCCTGGGCGTCGCCTGGGCCTTGCGGCGCTTCGGCCCCGGCGCGTTGCAGGCGGCCGGCGGGGCGCGGCGCAAGCGGCGCCTCGCCCTGATCGAGAGTTTGGCGGTGGACGCCCGGCGGCGGCTGGTGCTGGTCAGCCGCGATGGGCGCGAACATCTGTTGTTGATCGGCGGCGGCACCGACCTGCTCGTCGAAAGCGGCATAGCGGCTGGCGCCGCCGACGCCCAAGGGGAACCGGAATGACGCCACGCGCTTTGGCCTGGGTGGCGCTGGCCACCGCCCTGATGGTCGCCGCTCCGGCGGCGGCGCAGACCTTCTCGCTGGACATGGGCGAGGGCGGCGGCTCGTCGACGGCGCGCATCGTCCAGCTTCTCATGCTGATGACGGTGTTGAGCATCGCGCCCTCGGTGCTCTTGATGGTCACCTCGTTCACCCGCATCGTCGTCGTGCTGTCCTTCCTGAAGCACGCCCTGGGCACCCAGACCAGCCCGCCCAACATGGTGATGGTCAGCCTGGCCCTGTTCCTGACCGGCTTCATCATGACGCCGACCTTCGAGGCGTCGTGGACGCAGGGCATCCGCCCCTTGATGGATGGCGAGATCGAGGAGTTGGAAGCCTTCGACCGCGCCGTCAAGCCGTTCCACGCCTTCATGAGCAGCCAGGTGCGCGAGCAGGACGTCAACTTCTTCACCAACGTCGCCCGCGCCAAGCCGGTGGAAAAGGCCGAGGAGACGCCCCTCAAGGTGCTGATCCCCGCCTTCATGATCAGCGAACTGCGCCGCGCCTTCGAGATCGGCTTCCTGATCTTCCTGCCCTTCCTGATCATCGACATGGTGATCGCCAGCGTGCTGATGTCGATGGGCATGATGATGATCCCTCCGGTGATGATCGCCATGCCGTTCAAGCTGATCTTTTTCGTGATGGTGGACGGCTGGGTGCTGGTCGCCGGCAGTTTGGTGCAGAGCTTCGGGCCGCAATGACCTAAGCCCACTTTCGCCCCGCCCGCGCCCGCCCTACATCCTCCCTCAGGTGAAATCCTGGAGGGAGAGAGCCATGGCCGACATCATGAGGACGCCGCAGCGCAACGTCGTTCATCCCCTGACCGGATTGCGCGACGAGATCGACCGCATGTTCGACAGCTTCTTCGCGTCGCCCGTGGGGCGCCTGTTGCCCACCATGAGCGGCGACAT
The DNA here is from genome assembly GCA_015232025.1 of Alphaproteobacteria bacterium. Lineage (GTDB taxonomy): Bacteria > Pseudomonadota > Alphaproteobacteria > Rhodospirillales > Magnetospirillaceae > JADFZP01. Next base: position 2,333 of record JADGAL010000144.1, on the reverse strand, counting down.
GATGCCGCGGGTCGACGTCAAGGAGACCGACAAGTCGTTCCTCATCTCGGCCGAACTGCCCGGCATGAAGGAAAGCGACGTCGACGTCTCGCTGAGCGAGGGCGTGCTGAGCATCTCGGGCGAGAAGAAGGAGCAGCGCGAGGAGGGCAAGGAAGGCAGCTTCCATGTCTCGGAACGCTACTGGGGCCAGTTCCGCCGGTCGTTCCGCATCCCCGAGACGGTCGACGAGAACGCCATCGAGGCGAACTTCGCCGAGGGCGTCTTGACGCTGACCCTGCCCAAGACCCAGCGCAAGGAGCCGAAGAAGATCCAGGTCGGCCGCAAGGAGGGCCAGGAGCCCGGTCAGACCGGCGAGCGGTCAAGCTGACCGATCGTCGTGGCCCCGCCCCGAAGCCACCCCCTTCGTCATTCCCGCGCTTCGCGGGGATGACGGTCACGAGGTGCCGCGAGCCATCGAGTCGCGGACGAATTGCGGCAAGGCGAACGAGGCGGCGTGGAGGTCGGGGTTCCAGTAGCGCGTCGGGAACGGATGCGCCTGGAACCGCCGATCGATCTCGGCGGCGGCGTGTTGGCGGTGGGTCGGGTCGTCGGTGCCCCATCCCAGGGTCATCAAGCCGCCGACATAGGTCGGCACCGCCGCGACGAAGAACGAGGCGTCGGCGAACAAACCCTTCAATTTGGCGTGGGTCGAGCGCAATTCCTCGTCCTGGAGGAACGGCACGCCGTTCTGATTGACCACGATGCCGCGGGGCTTCAGGCGCTTTTTGCAGTCGGCGTAGAAGGTCTCGGTGAACAGCACCTCGCCGGGACCGATCGGGTCGGTCGAATCGATCACGATGACGTCGAACAGCCGGCCCGGCTTCGACATGTAATCGACGCCATCGGCGATCACCACCTCGACGCGCGGATCGTCATAGGCGCCGGCCGAGATGCCCGGCATGTATCGGCGGCACATCTCGATCACGCCGGGATCGATCTCGATCAGGGTGGCGCGCTCGATCGGGTGCTTCAGCGCCTCGCGCAGGATGCCGCCGTCGCCACCACCCACCACCGCCACGTCGCGCACCGCGCCGTGGGCCAGCAGGGGAACGTGCGCCAGCATCTCGTGATAGACGAACTCGTCGCCCTCGCAGACCTGGATCACGCCGTCCAAGGCCAGCACGCGACCGAACTTCCGCGACTTGAAGATAATCAGGTCCTGGAATTCGGTCTGTTCCCGGAACAGCACTTCCTCGACAAGAAAGGACTGGCGCCAGTGGTCGTAAAGGCGTTCCTCGAACCAAGTCATGCCATCATCCCGCGCTTTCGCTCTCCCAGTTCTTGGCCGATTTGGCCCCAGGATGCAAGAAGAATCAATTGATCGCGCTTAGCCCATCGGTCTGTAGGCGCTGGCGATAATTGGTCAGGAAGGATTGGAAGTTCTCGGCCTGCTTGATCCGGCCGGCCACCGTGCGGTAGTCGATCAGCCCGGCCTCGTTCTCGCTGGTCAGCAGGCTGAAGGCGTCTTTGAGCGGCGTCTGCGCCATGGCCGGGCCGAACTGGCGGCGCACCTTGCCCACCCCGCGCTCGTCGCCGGCCAGCGTCAGGGCGATCGCCCAGTGCAGCACGATGCGCGCCGTGCCGTCGTCGACCGCCTGATCGCGCTTGGGCTTTTCGACCAGACTTTCGAAGGCTTCGCCGGCGCCGGCCCAGTTCTGGTGGCGCCAATTGATTTCGGCGCGCAGCAGGCGGGCGTCGCGGCTGTCGTCTCCGGTCAGCAGCGACAGCGCCTCGGCGGGCCGGTTGAGGTCGTCGAGGGCGCGCGCCTGCAAATGCCTTCGTTGTTCCGCCAGATCCGGCGGGATGGCGGGCGAGTCGCTGACCTTCAGGCTTTCCAGCGCCTGCTCGGGATGGCGGCCGAACAATTCGACCAGGGCGAGGCGCGCCCCGACCTTGGCCCGCTCGACGCCGCTCAGCCGATACCAGACCTGGTGGCGCAGCAACTCGGCGGCGCGGTCGAGCAGGTCGACGGCGACCAGCCGGTCGGCGAGGCGGCGGATCATCGCGTCGCCCTTCTCGCCGGTCGGCGTCAGTTCGCGGAATTCCTCGAACAGGGCGATGGCGGTGACCGGCTGCATCGAATCGGCCAAGCCGTCCAGATACAGCCGCTCGAAGGTCTTGGCCATCAGCGCGGTGACCTCGGCGACCCCCTTGTGCTCGCTGTAGCTGGTGGCGAGTTGCTTCAGCGTGCGCAGACCCTCGCCGTATCGGCCCTCGTTGATCAGCATCTGGCCAAGGCGCTCGATCAGGGGATATTCGAAGCTTTCCTCGCGCCAAGCGAAGCGCAGCCGTTC
>JADGAL010000143.1 GCA_015232025.1 Alphaproteobacteria bacterium | reverse complement strand
TGCTGGCGCTGGGATTGCTGCGCAAGGCCATCCGGTTCGCGCCCCGGCGCCTGGTCCGGCGATGACGCGGACGGCGCGCCTCGCTTTGGCCCTGGGCTGCTCGCCGTAATTGATCAGATGATAAACGACGCGCAACTGGTGCATCGCCCCGCCGACCATCCGCGCGATCCAGCCCGGCTCGGCCGGCGCCGCCGCCTCGCCCTCGTTTTGGGCGTTGCCGCGCTCGACCAGCTTGTCCAGGGTGAGTTCGGCCACCGGGCGGCTGATCAGATATTCGATGTGGGTCTGCATCATCAGACCGGCGGGGTTCGATCCACCCTGCTGGAAGCGCTCGGAGAAGGACAGCTCGGCGTGGGTGGGCAGCACCGTGACGCCGGCGGTGGCGCGGTATTGCGGCCCGATCAGCAGGAGCAGCAGGCTGAAGGCGGCCGACACCAGGCCGACGCCCAAGGTGACGGCGATCACCAGCCGTCGGTATTGCGCGAGAAGTTCGAGATAATGACGAATGGGCATCGGCGGCCTTTCGGATCAGGCGACGAGCGAACGCTCGGTGAAATACCGTTCGATCAGATAGCGGTGCAGCGGCGAGCGCGGCGTGTAGCGAAGCGTGCACAGCCAGCGACGCGGAGCGGCGCCGTCTCCGCCCGTCTCGCAAATCTCGACGGGCACTCCGGTGCAGCGGGCGCATTTGGCGACCGGACGGAAGCGCCAGCGCCGCCGCAGCAAAAGCCCATAGGAACGATCCAGCGAGAGCGGGCTTTCGCTTTCGACTTGCACATACTCGCCGTCGATATGGACCAGGGTCAGCGGTTGGCCGCTTTCGCCGGGCAGATCGATCATCGCCTCGCCGCGCCAGGTCTGGCCGCCGCGGAAGCGGCGCATCGCCACGCGGCCGGTCCAGCGCAGCACCGAAAGCCCGGTCAGCCCCAGGAACAAGACCTCCTGGACCAGCGAAACGGGGCGGCGGCACAGCATGGCGTTGACGCGGGCGCGGATCGCCTTGTCGGCCGAGTGGGGCATCAGCGCCTGGGTGTAGCCGACCAGCCCCGGCGTGACCTTGAAGCGCAGGTCGTAGCCGGGAATCGACTGGCGCCAGATGGCGGCGATGCTGGGCCGCACCGGGCGCGGCCCCAGCAGGTTCATGTCGCCCTTGAGCACGTTGAACAACTGCGGCAACTCGTCCAGGCGGGTGTCGCGCAGATGCTTGCCGATCGGCGTCTCGAGGTTGGTGCCGGCCGGCAGCACCTTGTCCTTGGTCATTTGCGCCGCCTCGGCGCGCAGCGTCTGGAACTTCAGGATGTGGAACGGCTTCTGGTCGAGCCCCAGCCGCGCGCCGCGATAGATCACGTTGCGCGGCCCCTGGGCGAGCGCCAGGACCAGCGCGATCAGGATCATCAACGGCAGGGTGAACAGGATCAGGGGAACCACCAGGCACAGGTTCCACACCCGATAGGCGCGCCGATCCTTGGGCACATAGCCGCTCATCGTCAGGAAGCGGGGCACGGTGAAGCCGTGCGCGGGAGTCGGAGCGAGGGCTGCGGCGTCCTCGATCGCGCGGTTCGCTCGGACTGGTTTCGTCATGGCACGCCTCGCTGTCCAGAGGGGCTAATCGGAGGTGAGGAGACTGAGGTCGCGCGGCCTGGGGGAGTCGCCGTCGACCCTGACTTCAAGGACGTCGCCCGGCATCAGGGGCGTGTCGCCCTTGGCGACCAGGACCTCGCCGTGGCGGGTGATGGTGAAGCCGACCTCGGCCCGCGCGAAGGCCAGGTCGGCGGGATTGACGCTGGAAAGCGCGCCGAGCTGGGCCAGGGCGCCCTCGGCGCGGGCGCGGCTGCGCTCGATTTCCAGGTCGACGAGGCGGCGCTCGTCGAGCAGGCGGCGGCGGCGGTCGTCGTCGAGCGTCTGGGCGCGGCGCTCCAGCTCGACCATCTGCTGCTTGGCGCGCGACAGGAAGGCCGAGGCCTGGAAGCGGTCGCCCTCGGCGTCGGCCAGCACGCGCCGCAGATCGAGCAGCCGGCCGCTGGTGGCGAGGCCCCGCTCGGCGAGCCCGCTGATCTTGTCGACCTCGACGCGCACCAGATCGGCCTGGGTGCCCAGCGCGCGGATCTGCTTTTCCAGCGCGGCGATCTCTTCCTTGAACTGATCGCGCTGCGCGTTCAACGAGCGCACCTGATTGGCCATCTGCTTGCGTTCGCTGGCCAGCAAGGCGACCTCGCGGGCCATCGCGTCGCGCACGCCGTCGGATTGGGCGATCGCCGACAGCTCGGCCGGCAGGACGATGTCGCCGCCCTCCAGCGCCGCCTCCAAGGCCGCGCGCCTCACCATATTGTTGCGCAACTCGGCCTTGGCGACACGCAGGTCCCGCTCGGCGCTGGCCATGCCGATCGCCTGGTCGTAGGGAAGCTGGCGCAAGGTGGGCGTACCGCCCGCCTTGGCGAAGGCTTCGAGCGCCGAGAGGCCCGGCGCGAACACGAATTCGCCGGGGATCGCCACGTCGCCGATCACGAAGACCGGGCGGAACGCCGCCACGTCGACCACCACCTGCGCCTGATAGTCGAGCAGGCCCGACAGCTTGGCCGACAGATCGGCCTCGACCTCGCCGCGCGTGCGGCCGCCGGCCATCACCTCGCCGACCAGCGGCAGGCGGATGGCCTGGTCCTGGCCGATGCGGAAATTGCCGGTGAGGTCGGCCCGGCCGAACACCATCACCGAAAGGGAGTCGCCGACCGCCAAGCGATAGGGCTCGGCGGCGCCGGCCGGAACCGCGGCAAGCAGGGCCAGGGCGAGAATGCGAAGTCTCATGCGGGTACGCTCCGATGGCGGGCGACGGATTCGAACAGGCGGGCATGCGCCTCGACCGCCGGGCCGATGGCGAAGGGCGCGGCCCGGTCGGGACCGGCGCGGCGGAAGGCGTCGGCCATCGATGGCTCGGTCGCCATGCGCCGCATGCCCTGGGCGAGCGCCTCGGGATCGTGGGGCTTGACCAGCAGGCCGCAGCGGCCGCCGTCCAGGATGATGCGCGGCCCGACTGGGCAATCGGCGGCGACCACCGGCAGGCCGGCCGACAGCGCCTCGATCAGCACGTTGCCAAAGCCCTCGCGGCGCGAGGCCAGCACGAAGATGGCGCCCTTGCCGAACGAGACCACCGGATCGCGCACGAAGCCGGGCATCCGCAGCCGCGAAGCCACCCCCAGGCGGCGGCCGAGATCCTCCAAGGCGGCGCGCTCGGGGCCGTCGCCGAAGATGGTCAGACGGGCCAGCGGTTGGTCGCGCAGCAGGCGGGCGAACGCCTCGATCAGGATGTCGAAGCCCTTCTCGCGGGTCAGCCGGCCGGCCGAAACGAACACCGGGCCGCCCTCGGCGGCGCCCGAAGGGCCGACCGGAGCGATGGAGCCGACCAGCGGATTGGGCACCGCGACCACCGGCAGCGCGGGCAAGTCGAGAAGGCGGCGCAGCTCGGCGCCGATTTCGGGCACCGGCACCGCCAGCGCGGCGGCGCCCGGATACAGCCAACGCATCAGCATGGCGCGCAACGGCCGCATCTTGGCGTCGCCCAGATAGGCGGCGGGCGGGGTGTGCTCGCTGATCACCACCGGCGGCGGCCGGCGCATCAGCCGGCAGGCCGCCAGACTGGCCAGATTGGCGGCGTTGGTGCCGGCATAGACCAGATCGGCCTCGGCGAACAGGCGGGCCAGGGTGAAGGGCAGCCGTCGCGCCGGCCGGCCCTCCAGATCGAAGATCGCCACGTCGGCCGGCACCTCGGCCAGCAGGCTTCCCCGGCGCGTGAACAAGACGAGCCCCGGCGCGAAGCGGTCGCGGTCGAGATGGGCGAGCAGGTTGGCGACGATCCGCTCGACCCCGCCCGCCTCGAGGTGGGGCAAAACGAATAGGACGCGCGCTCGCGTGCGGTGAAAGCTCTCATGCATGTGTGGTTGAACTCGCCCTGGACCTGGATTGCGGAACGGACGATAACAGCGCCGTCGATCCGGACGGTACGTAGCGAGAGGACGACCGGACGTGGCATTCGCGCCCGCCTTTTAGGCGATCCGCGCGCGGGCAACCCTTTGGGAGGGGGGTCGGTCGAAAGTGGCGTAACGGCTTTCGGAGGCGATCGGCGCGAATGTTTCCTATATGGTTCGGGATCGCTCCACAGGAGACTCGATGGACCCCTTCGATCCCGAGGATCGGCTTCCCGATCGGCCAAAAATCAGCCGAAGGGCGTCGCTCGGCCTGATCGTCGGCTTGAGCGCCCTGCTATGGTTGATGATCATCCTGGCCATCTGGGCGGCCTGAAGCCCCCGGCGCGCGCGCCGGGGGCCATGGGCTCGCTTCGGATCGGCACCGATCAGAAGGCGAGATCCCACGAAATGGTGCCGTTGGTCAGCAACTCGACCTGGCCGTTCCATTTGTAGGTCTTGCCCGACTCGGTGTCCGCCGCCGGCGCGTCGTACTTCTTGCCGTTGACCAGCACGTAATCGACCCACAGGTTGCGGTCCGCCGTCTTGCTGCCGCCATAGAGATCGTTCAGGAACGAAATCTCCAGTTCGGACGGCTTCGAGGCGGCGTCGACGTGGAACTTGTAGTCGGCCCAGCTCTTGCCGTGCTGGTTGGTCACCGTGACCTCGCCGACCTTGGCGTCGTCCAGCGCCACCGCCATCTTGGCGCCGCCGTTGTAAAGGTCGGCCGAGGCCCGCACGACGATGTCGATCGGGAAGCTGGTCGGGGCGGGCGGGGGCGTGGTGGTCCCGCCGCCATCCGTGCCGCCATTGGCCAAGGCGTCGGCGATCATGTCGCGCGCCGCCGACTCCGAAACCAGCGGGTTGGTGCCGATCACCGGCTTGATGCCCAGCGCGGCGTATTCGCCGTTGACCACGATCGCCGCGCCATCGGTATCGGTCACCGTGTTGTTGCGGATGTTGAAATTGCGCACGACGTTGCTGTTGGTGGGAATCTCCAGCAGGTCGATGTCGCTCCGCGTGGTGCCGTTGCCCGTGTCGACGATGATGTTGTTCTCGATCGTCAGCAGATCGCTGGGGCCGCGCATGTGGTCGGCGTAATAGGAGATGCCGCTTTTGCCCGTGCCGTCGATCAGATTGCCGCGCACGAGGCCCGAGCTGCGCACCGAGATGGCGTTGCCGTCGGTGCTGTTGGTGACGTGGTTGCCCTCGATGTGGAAGTCCGAGGATTGCACGTAAATCCCGTGATACAGGCCGCTCGAACCGGCGGTCCCGGTGGTGTCGATGTGGTTGCCGATCACCTTGAGGCCGAAATGGTCGACGCCATCCTCGTAGCGCTGGCCGACCGCGATGCCATCGCGGGTGGTGTTGGTGATCCGGTTGTCGGCGATGGTGACGTCCGTGGTCGACCCCGAGACGCTGAGGCGGATGCCCGTTCCCGAAATGTTGTCGATGGTCGAGTTCTCGATGCGGACGTTGTCGACATTCCTGAGGAAGATGCCGTCGCCACTGACGTTCTTGATCGTGACGTTGCGGATCAGCGTGTTGTCCCACTGATGCCCGTCGAGACGCAAGGTATTGGAGATCACCAAGTTCTCGATGACGCGATCATATCCGGCAGTCGAAGTGGTCATTGATCCCTCTGTCTTCTGTTTCGCCTGTATTGACGTGTGTCGAAAGGGATAATGGGTCCAACCAGTGAAGGTACCGTTAACGAGGTAGTTAACGAGACCTTGCCATATCACTGTCGAGGCATACACTACAGTATATATGGAGCGCATGGTCCTACGATTTAGTGTTACCGCGTCACGATCTTGTCGGAGGATACTAGAATGGGCGTGCCATCGGGCGGATCAAACGGAGCCACCCCAAACGCCGCGAAACTCGCCCTCGGCCATATATGAGAGAAATAGAGTTAGCCTTGAAGAGAAGTTGTGTGGACGGCGTCCGGGCCGTTAAACAGTGAAGCGACGCCCACCGACGGGAAGCCACGTTCCATGACCCAAGTCAGCAAGGCTACCTCTACAAATGCGATGTCCTCTATGGCCGTACGAGACTATATAAAAAGCAATTTCCTTTTCGGCAATGATGGCGGCATTTCGGACGATACCTCACTTTTGGAGGCCGGCGTGCTCGATTCCACGGGCGTGATGGAGCTTGTCGCCTTCCTCGAAGAGCGCTTCGCCATCACCATCCGCGACCAGGACTTGGTGCCCGACAACCTGGATTCGATCCGACAAATCGCCGCCCTGGTGGACCGCCGCCTCGAAGCCTGAGGGGCGCACATGATCCTGGTCCACGACTTCCTGACGGCCAGCGCCGCCCGCTTTCCCCAACGCGCCGCCCTGATCCGTGACGGCCGCCGCGTGAGCTTCGCCGAGTTGGACCGCGATAGCGACCAACTGGCCGCCGCCTTTCAGGACTGGGGACTGACGCGCGGCGAGCGGGTGCTGTCGTTTATGGAAAACTCGGTCGAGATGGTCATCGCCCTGTTCGCCACCTGGAAGGCGGGTGCGGTGTTCGTGCCCGTCCATCCCGCCACCAAGGCCGACAAGCTGGCCTACATGCTGAACGATTGCGGCGTGCGCTGGATGGTGACCGAGCCCGCCCTGGCCGGCGTGGCCGACGAGGCGGCGGCGCAGTCGCCCGCCTTGGCCGGCGTGCTGTGGACCGGGGAACGGCGCGCCGGCGCCCAGCGGACGGAAAGCCTGGTCGACGTGCTGCGCGGGCCCCATCGGGCGCCGGCCGATCCGGGGCTGATCGACAACGACCTGTGCGTCATCATCTACACCTCGGGCTCGACCGGCCTGCCCAAGGGCGTGATGCTGACCCACGCCAACATGGCCAACACCGCCCGTTCGATCTCGACCTATCTGGGCAACGTGCCCGAGGACGTGGTGATTTGCGTTCTGCCGCTGAGCTTCGATTACGGCCTGTACCAGGTGGTGACCGGGGCGCTAATCGGCTTTTCGGTGGTGCTGGAGAAGTCCTTCGCCTACCCGTGGGAAACCATGCGCCGCATGGCCGAGGAGCGGGTCACAGGCCTGCCCGGCGTGCCCACCATCTTCGCCCGCCTGCTCCAGATGGCGCCCTTCGAGGGGTTGGACCTCGGCCGCCTGCGCTACATGACCAATACCGCGGCCGCCCTGCCCCTGGCCCATCTCCGCCGGCTGGGCGAGCTGTTTCCGGCCACCCGGATCTTCTCGATGTACGGCTTGACCGAATGCACGCGGGTCAGTTGGCTGCCCCCCGAGCGCCTGGCCGAGAAGGCCGGCTCGGTCGGCCGGGCCATCCCCAACGGCGAGGTCTGGGTGGCCGGCGAGGACGGCGCCCCCCTGCCGCCCGGCGAGGTCGGCGAGTTGGTGATCCGGGGCGCCCATGTCATGCGCGGCTATTGGGGCAAGCCGGCCGAAACCGCCCGCGCCCTGCGCGACGGGACCATCCAGGGCGAGAAGGTCCTTCATTCCGGCGACCTGTTCCGGATGGACGCCGAGGGCTTCCTTTATTTCGTCGGCCGGCGCGACGACGTCTTCAAATGCCGCGGCCACAAGGTCAGCCCCAAGGAGGTCGAGGACATCCTTTACGAGCTTGAGGATGTCGCCGAGGCCGCCGTGATCGGCGTCGACCACCCGCTCGACGGCAAGGCGGTCAAGGCCTTCGTGGCGCCCCGCCAGGGGAGCGCGCTGACCGAGGACGAACTGCGCCGCCACTGCCGCGCCCGCCTCGAACCCCATCTGGTGCCGCGCCTTTTCGAACTGGTCGCCGAATTGCCCAAGACCGACACCGGCAAGATCCGCAAGGGCAACCCGCGACGGGCCGGCCAGCCCATCTGAATTAGTCTTGAAGAGAAGTTGTGCCGATAGCCGGTTGGCCGCTACACAAGTCACTCATATTAATCGGCAAGGGAAACAACATTCCATGACGAAAGTCAGCACCACCCACAATGCAGGTCCTGTGCGTGACTATATAACCGCCAACTTTCTTTTTGGGAATGATAGCGGTATTTCGGATGAAAAGTCTCTTTTGGAGGCCGGCGTACTCGACTCCACCGGCGTGATGGAACTTGTCGCCTTCCTGGAGGAGCGCTTCGCCATCACCATCCGCGACGAGGATCTGGTGCCCGAGAACTTGGACTCGATCCGCCAAATCGCCGCCCTGGTGGATCGCCGCCTCGCCGGCTGAAGGGGTCATCGATGATACTGGTCCACGATTTCCTGGGCGCCAGCGCGGCCCGCTTCCCCCAACGCGCCGCCCTGGTCTGCGAAGGCCGCCGCGTGACCTTCGCCGAGTTGGACCGCGACAGCGACCGGCTCGCCGCCGCCTTTCAGGACTGGGGCCTGGGGCGCGGCGAG
>JADGAL010000142.1 GCA_015232025.1 Alphaproteobacteria bacterium | reverse complement strand
CCTCACCCCTCCCGAAGTGGGAAACCATCTCGCAGACTAGCACGCCGCTGCTATGGCTAGAACGGCAAAATTTTCGCTTGACGTGAGAAATTTTCCCACCGATGATGAGGGCGAACAAAACACTCAGCCCTCGTCGCCCCCGCCCAGAGCGCGGAAGGCTTCCAGATAGCGCTGGCGCGCCGTTTCGGGCTCCCAGGCCTCCAGGACGACGGCGGGCGCCTTGCGGCGGTAGCCCAGCACTTGCCGCGCCTCGTCCTCGCCGAAGCCGGCCAGTTGGACGGCCTCCAGGAAGGCGGCGGTCTTGTCGGCGCGCTTGATCGCCGCCGACCACTCCTCGGGCGGCACGGCGGGCAGGCCGAAGCGCAGGTGGACGGCCCGCTCCAGGCGTTTCTCCAGCGCCTTGTACTCGCCGCCGATGGCGTTCTTGAACGGCGTGATGAGGTCCGAGGTGACGTATTCGCCGGCATCGTGCAACAGCCCGGCCAGCCGCGCCGGGCGGGGTAGGCGGACCTTGGCGGCGCCCATCAGGCGCACCACCAGGCTGCAGTGTTGCGCCACCGAGAAGCCGTGCGGCCCGATCGTCTGGCCGTTCCAGCGGGCCACCCGCGACAGCCCCAGCGCGATGTCGCCGATCTCGATGTCGAGCGGCGACGGGTCGAGAAGGTCGAGGCGGCGCCCCGACAGCATGCGCTGCCAGGCGCGGGCGGGTAGCTCGGCCATCGCCGAAGGGTCCTTGTGCCGTGATCGCGGCCATCCTATGACTGGCGGGCCGTGCCAAGGTCAACGGGAATGATGCCAAGATGAGCCAGCCGCGCCTCAAGACCCGCCTGTGGGTCCAGGCCAATGTCCGCAAATGCGATGTCGACGGGCTGTCCGCCACCGTGGCGCGGCGCGGCGACGACGACGCCGGCGCGGTGCTGTTGAAGATCAACCGGCTGGACGGCGGCTTCACGGTGCTCGCCCAGGCCCGCACCGTCGAGGGCGAACCCGCCTGGATTCGCGGCACCGGCCCCGAACCGGTCGACGAGGCCGCCGCCGACTCCTACATCGCCCGCCAAGTCGGCCGCGACGGCGATCTGTGGGTGGTCGAAATCGAAGACCGCGAGGGGCGGATGCCGTTCGGCGGCGTCATTCTTTGATGGGGGACCATGCGTAGCGTCGAGCTTTTCAGCGGATGTGGCGGGCTCGCGCTGGGAACGGCGCGCGCCGGCTTCGCGCATGTTCGGATGGTCGAATGGAACGCCGACGCCTGCGCCACCTTGGCGCACAACGGCGCGAGGGGCGTCGAGCACGCCCGCGACTGGCCCCTGATCCGGGGCGATGTGCGCGCGATCGATTGGTCCGAGGTCGGCGAGCCGGTCGATCTCGTGGCGGGCGGACCGCCCTGCCAACCCTTCTCGATCGGCGGCAAGCACCAGGGCAACGAAGATTCCCGCGACATGTGGCCCGAGGCGATCCGCGCGGTTGGCGCGCTGCGCCCGCGCGCCTTCCTGTTCGAAAATGTGCGCGGCCTGGCGCGACCCGCCTTCGCCGACTATCTGGCCTGGATCAGGGCGCATCTCGCGGTGCCGCGCCTCGAGCGTCGGAAGGGCGAGGACCATGCCGCCCATCTGGCGCGCCTGTCCCAGTCGATGGGCCAAGCCGAGTACGAGGTGATCGTGCTCAAGGTGAACGCCGCCGATTTCGGCGCCGCGCAGAAGCGGCACCGCGTCGTGTTGGCGGGCGTTCGCCGGGATCTCGGCCTCGCCCTGGCGCCACCGCCGCCCACCCATTCGCGCGAGCGGTTGCTGTGGGACCAGTGGGTCTCCGGCGACTATTGGGCGCGGCACGGCATGGCCGCTCCCGCCGATGGCCCGGCCTCCGCCGCCGATCGCAACGCGGTGGCCCGGATGCGGGAGCGGCCGGCGGAAGCGGCGTGGCGCACGGTTCGCGACGCCATCGCCGGCCTGGGCGAGCCCACCGGCTCGGCCAACCACGTGTTCCAGGACGGCGCCCGAATATATCCCGGCCATACCGGCAGTCCCCTCGACGAACCGGCGAAGGCGCTCAAGGCCGGCGATCACGGCGTCCCCGGAGGCGAGAACATGATGGTGCGCGCCGACGGCTCGGTGCGTTACTTCACCGTCCGCGAGACGGCGCGCCTGCAAGGTCTGCCCGACGACTGGTCCTTCCCATCGTCCTGGACCGAAAGCATGCGGCAGCTTGGCAACGCCGTCCCCGTCGAACTGGCGCGGGCGCTCGGCGAATGGATGTCGCGGAGCTTGGCGGGAAGATTGGAGGCCGTCATGCCCGTGCTTGACACGGGCATCCCACGAAGATGGCCGGATCAAGTCCGGCCATGACGAGTGGCGCTAAGAATAGCTCCCGACCCGCTCCTCGAAGTCCTGGACCAGGGCGTCCCATTCCTGCTCGAATTCGGCGCTGACCCGCGACCAACTGTCGTCCGAGGCGGATTCGAGGCCTTGCAGGCGGCGTTCGACGCGGTCGCGGCGTTCCTCCAGCATGGCCAACTCGCCGCGCAGGTCGACGCGGGTCCGCAGGTCGTCCTCCTCGTCCAGCCTGGCGCGGATGCCGCGGATGCGGAAACCCAGGTCCGCCACCTTGTCTCGCATCGCGGCGAGGGTGATGCTGCTGCCCATCGGATTGTCCCGGCTGTTTCGAACGCGCCATGCTGGCGTTCGGCGAAGGCCGGCTCAATGGCGCAGGTGGGTGGCCGGGCTTGCTCTTCGGTCATACCCCTTTGCGGCGCCGGGCCAGCAATTCGCCGACGATGCCCCGGCGGAACAGCAGCACCACCACCACGAACACCACGCCCTGGACGATGGTCACCCAAGCGCCCAGCGCGGCCAGATAGTTCTGGATGCCGACGATCAGCACGGCGCCCACCGCCGGACCCAGCACGGTGCCCAGGCCGCCCAGCAAGGTCATCAGCACCACCTCGCCCGAGGCGTGCCAGTGCACGTCGGTCAGCGAGGCGAGTTGGAAGACCAGCGCCTTCATCCCGCCGGCCAGCCCCGACAGCGTGGCCGACAGCACGAAGGCCAGCAGCTTGTAGCGGTCGACCCGATAGCCCAGCGAGACGGCGCGCGGCTCGTTCTCGCGGATCGCCTTCAGCACCGATCCGAACGGCGAATTGATGGTCCGCCAGATGATCAGGAAGCCCAGCAGGAACACCGCCAGCACGAAGTAATACATGACCAGCGGCTTCCCCAAGTCGAACACGCCCAGCAGCACGCCGCGCGGGATGGCCTGGATGCCGTCCTCGCCGCCGGTGAACCCGGCTTGCAGGGACAGGAAGAAGATCATCTGGGCCAGCGCCAGGGTGACCATCGCGAAATAGATCCCCTGGCGGCGGATGGCCAGCGCGCCGAACACCACGCCCATCACCGCGGCGACCAGCGTGGCGGCCAGCAGGGCGGCCTCGGGCGGCCATCCCCACACCTTGGCGGCGTGGCCGGCGACATAGGCCGAGAAGCCGAAAAAGGCGGCGTGCCCGAAGGACAGCAGCCCGACATAGCCGATCAGCAGGTTGAAGGCCGAGGCGAACAGGGCGAAGCACAGCGCCTTCATCAAAAAGACCGGATAGATCGCGAAGGGCGCCAGCAGCAGCGCCGCCAAGACGCCCACCGCCGCCGCGACGCGAACCCCCGAAGCCATCATGTCGCCCGCCCGAACAGGCCGGCCGGCTTGATCAGCAAGACGATCGCCATGATGACGAAGATCACGGTGTTGGACGCCTCGGGCCAGAACACCTTGGTCAGGCCCTCGACCACTCCCAGGCCGAAGCCGGTCAGCACCGAGCCCAGGATCGAGCCCATGCCGCCGATCACCACCACGGCGAACACCACGATGATCAGATTGGCGCCCATCAAGGGATGCACCGAATAGATCGGCGCCGCCAGCACCCCGGCGAAGGCGGCCAGCGCCACGCCGAAGCCGTAGGTCAGCGTCACCAGCCGGGGCACGTTGACGCCGAACGCCTGCACCAAAGCGGGGTTCTCGGTGGCGGCGCGCAAGGTGGCGCCCAGCCGGGTGCGCTCGATCACCGCCCAGGTGACCAGACAGGCGACGATCGAGGCCAGCACCACCCAGCCGCGGTACAACGGCAGGAACATGAAGCCCAGATTGACGCCGCCGGCCAGGCTGGGCGGCACCGGATAGGCCAGCCCGGACACGCCGTAAACTTGGCGAAAGGCGCCCTCGACGATCAGCGCCAGCCCGAAGGTGAGCAACAATCCATACAGCGGGTCGAGCCCGCGCAGGCGCTTCAGCAGGAAGCGCTCGATCAGCACGCCGGTGAGTCCCACGATCACCGGGGCCAGCAGCAGCGCCGGCCAATAGCCCAGCCCGGCCAGATTCAGCAGCAGCCAAGCGGCGAAGGCGCCCATCATGTATTGGGCGCCATGGGTGAAGTTGATGATGTTGAGCAGCCCGAAGATCAGCGCCAGCCCCAGGCTGAGCACGGCGTAAAAGGCGCCGTTGATCAATCCGAGCAGAAGCTGCCCGAACAGGGCCTGGGGCGGGACGCCGATCAGTTCGAACATCGCGTCACCGCGGGGCCGGTTGGGCCTCGGCCTGCTGGACCAGCGGGCAGTTGCCCTGGTTCATCGGCCGGAAGGCCTCGTCGCCGGGGATGGTGCGGACGACCTTGTAATAGTCCCACGGCCCCTTCGATTCCTCGGGCTTCTTGACCTGGACCAGGAACATGTCGTGGACCATGCGGCCGTCCTCCCGGATTTTGCCGTTCTGGGCGAAGAAGTCGTTGACCGGCATCTTCTTCATCTGGGCGACCACGGTCTTGGCCTCGTCGGTGCCGGCCGCCTTGATGGCGTTCAGGTAATGGGTGATCGCCGAGTAGACGCCCGCCTGGACCATGGTCGGCATGCGGCCGTTCATGCGCTCGGCGAAGCGCTTGGCCCATTCGCGCGACCGCTCGTCGCGGTCCCAATACCAGCCGGTGGTCAGGGTCAGGCCTTGCGTGGTGTCCAGGCCCAAGGCGTGGACGTCGCTCAAGAACACCAGCAGCCCGGCCAATTGCTGCCCGGCCTGCACCACGCCGAACTCGCGCGCCTGCTTGATGGCGTTGATGGTGTCGGCGCCGGCGTTGGCCAGCCCGATCACCTTGGCGCCCGAGGCCTGCGCCTGCAGCAGGAAGGACGAGAAGTCGTTGTTGGGGAAGGGATGGCGCACCGCGCCCACCACCGTGCCGCCGGCCTTCTTGACGGCGTTCGCGGTGTCTTGCTCCAGCGCGTGGCCGAAGGCGTAGTCGGCGGTCAGGAAGAACCACGAATCGCCCCCCGCCTTGACCATGGCGGTGCCGGTGCCGTTGGCCAGGGCGTAGGTGTCGTAGGTCCAGTGGACGGCGGTCGGCGAGCAGGCCTTGCCGGTCAGGTCCGAGGTGCCGCCGGTCGAATTCAGATGGACGCGGTTCTTGTTGCGGGTGATCTCCTGCACCGCCAGCGCCACCGACGAGGTCGGCACGTCGATCACCGCGTCGACCTGTTCGACGTCGATCCAGCGGTTGACGATGCTCGACCCGACGTCGGGCTTGTTCTGATGATCGGCGAACACGACCTGGATCGGCTTGCCCAGCACGGTGCCGCCGAAATCCTCGACGGCCATGCGCGCCGCCGCCACCGAGCCCGGTCCGGCCAGATCGGCGTAGGTGCCCGACTGGTCGTTGAGGATGCCCAGCTTGACCACCTCGTCGGATATTTTCGCCGGCTGTTGTTGCGCCTGGGCCGCGCCGGCCAGCAGGATGGCGGCGACGGCTAGGGATGGTCTCCACATGATGCGGCTCTCCTTCACACTCCGAGAAAGGTTTTCAGTTTCTCGACGTCGCGCGAAGACATCGCGCCCGGCACCTCGTCGACCACGCGGCCATGCTCGACCACGTAATGGCGGTCGGCGACGCGGGCGGCGAAGCGGAAATTCTGTTCGACCAGCAAGACGGTCAGGCCGCGGTTCTTCAGGTTGCGGATCAGCGCGCCGATCTGCTCGACGATCACCGGCGCCAGCCCTTCCGTCGGCTCGTCGAGCAGAAGCAGGCTGGCGCCGGTGCGCAGAATGCGGGCGATCGCCAGCATCTGCTGCTCGCCGCCCGACAGCTTGGTGCCCTGGCTGTCGGCGCGCGCGGCCAGATTGGGAAACAGGGCGTGGATTTCGGAGACCCCCATTCCCCCCTGGCGGACCACCGGCGGCAGCAGCAGGTTTTCGCGCACGCTCAGCGAGGCGAAGATGCCGCGCTCCTCGGGCACGAAGCCGATGCCCAGCCGGGCGATCTGGTGGGACGCCAAGCCGATGGTCTCGACGCCCTCGAAGCCGACCGAGCCCTTGCGCTGGGCCAGCATGCCCATGATGGCGCGCATCGTGGTGGTCTTGCCGGCGCCGTTGCGGCCCAGCAGGGTGGCCACCTCGCCCTTGCGCACCTCGAAGCGCATGCCGTGCAGGATGTGCGATTCGCCGTACCACGCCTCGAGGTCGCGCACCGTCAATTGGGCGGTCATGTCGGCCGCCCCATATAGGCCTCGATCACCAGCGGATCGGCCGACACCTCGGCGTAGGTGCCCTCGGACAGCACCTCGCCCCTGGCCAGCACGGTGATGGTGTCGGACAGGTCGGCGACCACCGACAGATTGTGCTCGACCATCAAGACGGTGCGGTTCTTGGCCACCGCGCGGATCAGGTCGCTGATCCGCAGGATGTCCTCGCGCCCCATGCCGGCCATCGGCTCGTCGAGCAGCAGCATCTCGGGATCGAGCGCCAAGGTGGTGGCGATCTCCAAGGCGCGCTTGCGGCCATAGGGCAGCTCGATGGCGGGGGTGTCCTCGAAGCCGGCCAGACCCACCGAATCCAGCAAGCCGCGCGCCCGCTCGTTCAACACGTCCAGGCCGCGATGCGAGCGCCAGAAATGGAACGAGGTGCCCAGCTTGCGCTGCAAGGCGACGCGCAGATTGTCCATCGCGGTCAGATGCGGAAACACCGCCGAGATCTGGAACGAGCGCACCATCCCCAGCCGGGCGATCTGGGCTGGGTCCAGGCGCGTGATGTCGCGCCCGTTGAACAGGATTTGGCCCTGGGTGGGCGACAGGAACTTGGTGATCAGATTGAAGAAGGTCGTCTTGCCCGCCCCGTTGGGGCCGATCAGGGCATGGACCGTGCCGCGCCGCACCCGCACCGAGACGTCGCGCACGGCGATGAAGCCCTTGAACTCCTTGGACAGGTCAATCGTCTCGACGATCCAGTCATCCGCCATCCGTCCGATATCGGGCGGCCGGGCGGCCCCGGCAATTCGGCGGAGGGATAGGCCCTGGGATCAAGCGGGCCAAAATTCCGCATCGGCCAGTTGGGCCAAGGAATAGGGGCAGCCTTCGGGGAACGCGTTCTCGGGATGCCCGGTCTCGGCGGCGGCCTGACGGCGGGCGCGGCGATAGGCCGAAACGATCGCATCGCCGATGTGGGATTTCAGGCTGGGATTGTCCGCCAAATGGTCGGCCAGATCGTCACGGGTGTTGGCGATGGTCAATCGCCATGACGCGCCACGGTGGGTCGGCTGGTATTGCCATTTGAGGAGATGAAGCAGCAGGACCGTCAATCTGCTCACCAGTTCGCGCCGTTCCGTCCTGCCCATGCTTTCGATTTCCTCGGCGATGTGCCCAATGTCGGCTTGCGACAACCGACCGGCGCGAAGCAGAGCGGCTTGTTCATTCGCCCAGGCGTAGAAATCCGTCTCATACAGACTGGAACCAGGCATGTCGCGTCCTCCCGACGCTCGATCTCGATACGATCGTGTCACCCCGGATTATGATCGTCCGCGATGCCCGCCGCCACCCGCTCCTTGAGCCGCGAGCATTTGACGCGTTCGCTCTCCGAGCGAAGCTGACCGCAGGCGGCCAGGATGTCGCGGCCGCGCGGCTGGCGGATCGGCGCCGAGTAGCCGGCCTCGAACAGCATGTCCGAGAAGCGCTTCACCACCCCGTGCTCCGAGCATTCATAGGCCGAGCCGGGCCACGGGTTGAAGGGGATCAGGTTGAACTTGGCGGGGATGCCCTCGATCAGGCGCAGCAATTCGCGGCAATCGGCGGGGGAGTCGTTGATGCCCTTCAGCATCACATATTCGAAGGTGATGCGGCGCGCGTTGTTCAGGCCGGGATAGTCGCGGCAGGCCCGCATCAACTCGGCCAGCGGGTATTTCTTGTTGATCGGCATGATCGAATCGCGCACCGAATCGGTGACCGCGTGCAGGCTGATCGCCAGATTGATGCCCAGCTCGGCGCCGCAGCGGCGGATCATCGGCACCACGCCGGCGG
>JADGAL010000141.1 GCA_015232025.1 Alphaproteobacteria bacterium | reverse complement strand
AGGGTCAGTTCCTCGGTCTGATGCTGGGCGAAATAGCCCACCTTCAGGCGCGGCGCGCGGTGGGTCAGGCCGCCGGCCGGAGCCAGCCGGCCCGACAGCAGCTTGGCCATCGTCGACTTGCCGTTGCCGTTGGCGCCCAGCAGCGCGATGCGGTCGTCCATGTCGATGCGCAGGGACAGGTTGGACAGCACCGGGCGGCCGGGCTGATAGCCGACCGACACGCCGTCCAGCGCGATCACCGGCGGCGGCAGGCCCTCGGGATCGGGGAAGTCGAAGACCATCGCCCGGTCATCGACCACCGCCACCACCGGCTCCATGCGCTCGAGCATCTTCAGGCGGCTTTGCGCCTGCGCCGCCTTGCTGGCCTTGGCGCGGAAGCGGTCGACGAAGGCTTGGATCTTCTTGCGCTGCTCGATCTGCTTGACGGCGGCCTTGGCCTGCAACTCCATGCGCTCGCGCCGGGTGCGCTCGAAACGATCGTAATTGCCGGCATAGGCGACCAGCTTGCCGTTGTCGATGTGGATGACGCGCTCGACCACGGTGTTCAGGATGTCGCGGTCGTGGCTGATGACGATCAGCGTGCCGGGATAGTTGGCCAGATAGCCTTCCAGCCACATCGTCGCTTCGAGATCGAGATGGTTGGTGGGCTCGTCGAGCAGCAGCAGGTCGGGCCGGGCGAACAGCGCCGAGGCCAGCGCCACGCGCATCCGCCAACCGCCCGAGAACGACCCCACCGGCCGCGCCTGGGCCGCCGCGTCGAAGCCCAAGCCCGACAGGATGGCGGCGGCGCGGGACGGCGCCGTATGGGCGTCGATCGAGGCCAGGCGCTCGTGCACCTCGCCCAGGCGGTGGCCGCAATCGGTGGTGTCGGCCTCATGCAGCAGCGCGGTGCGCTCGGGATCGGCGGCCAGCACGCAGTCGGTCAGGCTGACGTCGCCGGACGGGGCCTCTTGCGAGACGTGACCGACGCGGGCGCGGGCGCGCACCGTGATGTCGCCGCCATCCGCGCCGATCTCGCCCATGATCAGGCGCAGCAGCGTGGTCTTGCCGGTGCCGTTGCGGCCGATCAGGCCGACCCGCTGACCGGCGGCGACGTGGACGGTGGCGCCATCGAACAGGACGCGCCCGCCATGGCGGAAGGTGAGATCTTTGATATGCAGCATCGGCCCGATGTAGCACGCGCGACGGCCCGGCGGAACCCGCTCGCTGGGGTTCATCGCCGTTCGGTGGCCCTGAACCCACCCATCCCACCCGTTCAGTTGGTTGCCAGCAACAGCCGATCGGGATATAAGGCGGCCCCATCCGGACCGCTGACGGCGGGCAAAGACGGGAACGAGCCGAAAAAAGGACTCTGGACATGGCCATCGAACGTACCTTGTCGATCATCAAGCCCGACGCGACGCGGCGCAACCTGACGGGCAAGATCAACGCCCGATTCGAAGACGCCGGCCTGCGCATCGTGGCGCAAAAGCGCATGCGCCTGACCCGCGAACAAGCCGAGCAATTCTATTCCGTGCATGCCGAGCGTTCGTTCTTCGGCGATCTCGTCTCCTTCATGATGTCCGGCCCGGTCGTGGTGCAGGCCCTCGAAGGCGACAACGCGGTGGCCCGCAATCGCGAGATCATGGGCGCCACCAATCCCGCCAACGCGGCCCCCGGCACCATTCGCGCCGACTTCGCCGAATCGGTCGAGGCCAATTCCGTGCACGGCTCGGACTCGGCCGAGAACGCCGCCATCGAAATCGCCTTCTTCTTCTCGAAGATCGAGATCGTCGGCTAACCACGACCGCCGACATGCCGGCCCTGGCGTAAGCCCGGCTGGATCGCCGCCCCCGAGCGATGCACCATCAGGTGATCGGCTCGGGGAGTGGCGATGACGGAATTCCCGCAAGGATCTTGGCACGCGCTGAGCGTGGATGACGCGCTGGTCGCGGCGGAATTGGGCCGCGATGGCCTTGAACAGGCCGAGGCCCTGCGCCGTTTGCGCGCCGATGGCCCCAACCGGCTGCCCGAGCCCCGGCGGCGCGGCCCGATCATGCTGCTGCTGGCCCAATTCCACGACGTGTTGATCTATGTGCTGCTGGCCTCGGGGCTGGGGACGGCGCTGCTTGGGCATCACGTCGACGCGGCGGTGATTCTCGGCGTGGTGGCGATCAACGCGCTGATCGGCTTCGTGCAGGAGGGCAAGGCCGAGCGGGCGCTCGACGCCATCCGCCACATGCTGGCGCCCTCGGCCCTGGTGATTCGCGACGGGCGCAAGCGCACCGTTGCCGCCGAGGATCTGGTGGTCGGCGACATCGTGCTGTTGCGGTCGGGCGACAAGGTCTCGGCGGATCTGCGCCTCGTCCACGCGCGCGGCCTGCGCGTCCACGAGGCCGCCTTGACCGGCGAGTCGATGGCGGTCGAGAAATCCAGCCAGCCCGCGCCGCCCGACGCTCCGCTGGCCGAACGCTCGTCGATGGCCTGGTCGGGCACCCTGGTGGCCAGCGGCCAAGCCGCCGGGGTGGTGGTGGCGACCGGCGGCGCCACCGAACTCGGCCGCATCAGCCGGATGCTGGCCGAGGTTCCCCGCCTGACCACGCCGCTTCTGCGCAAGATGGCGAAATTCGGCCGCCAATTGACTGTGGCCATCCTGGTGCTGGCTTCGGCGACCTTCGCCTTCGGAATCCTGGCGCATGGCTTTACGCCCGGCGAGATGTTTCTGGCCGCCGTCGGCTTGGCGGTGGCGGCGATCCCCGAGGGGCTGCCCGCCATCGTCACCATCACCCTGGCGATCGGGGTGCGGCGCATGGCGGCGCGCAACGCCATCATCCGCCGGCTGCCGGCCGTCGAAACCTTGGGCGCGGTGACGGTGATCTGCTCGGACAAGACGGGAACCCTGACCCGCAACGAGATGACCGTGCGCGGCGTCGCGACGGCGGCCGGCGTGTTCGAGGTCGAGGGCGAGGGCTATGCGCCGCTGGGGGTCGTCCGCCTGGATGGCGTCAAGACCGATCCGGCTTGCTCGCCGGATCTGGTCGCCTTGGCTCGCGCGGTCGCCCTGTGCAACGACGCCGAACTCGGCCTGACGGACGGGGAATGGCGCGTCGCCGGCGATCCGATGGAGGGCGCCTTGCTGGCGCTGGCCGGCAAGGCCGGGCTCGATCCGGGTCTCGAGCGGCGGCGTCTGCCCCGCCTCGACGCCATCCCCTTCGAGCCCGAGCACCGCTTCATGGCCTCGCTGCATCACGACCACGAGGGCCACGCCTTCGCGCTGGTCAAGGGCGCGCCCGAGGCGGTGCTGGCGATGTGCGTGAGCCAGCGCCGGGACGGGGCGGACGCGCCGCTCGATCCCGCCTTCTGGCACGACATGGCCGAACGGCGCGTGTCGAGGGGCGAGCGCCTGCTGGCCATCGCGTCCCGCGTGGTCGATCCGAACCAGCGCGAATTGACCTTCGCCGATGTGGCGGGTGGATTCACCCTGCTCGGGCTGGTCGGCCTGATCGACCCGCCGCGCGACGAGGCGGTGGCGGCGGTGCGCCATTGCCACGCCGCCGGCATCGCCGTGAAGATGATCACCGGCGACCATCCGGGCACCGCCGCGGCGATTGGCCGACAGTTGGGGTTGGGCGCGGCGCGGGTGACGGTCGGCGGCGAACTCGACGGGCTCGACGACGCGGCGATGCGCAAGGCCGCCGCCGCGTCGGATGTCTTCGCCCGCACCGCGCCCGAGCACAAGATGCGGCTGGTGGTGGCCTTGCAGGCGGCCGGCGAGGTGGTGGCGATGACCGGCGACGGCGTCAACGACGCCCCGGCGCTGAAACGGGCCGATGTCGGCGTGGCGATGGGCCGCAAGGGCACCGAGGTGGCCAAGGAGGCGGCCGAGATCGTGCTGGCCGACGACAACTTCGCCTCGATCGCCCGCGCCGTCGAGGAGGGGCGCACCGTCTACGACAACATCCGCAAGGCGATCGTCTTCATCCTGCCGACCAATGGATGCAGGCGGTGTTCGAAACCGCCAACCTCGACTGGGCGGCCTGGGCGCGCATCGCCGCGGCGGCGGTCGTGGTGTTCGCGCTGGTCGAGCTTGAGAAGCTGTCGCTGTCGAACCGCAAGGCGGGGTGAGGGGCGATCTCGCCGGGCGCCCAGAGGATCACGTCGGCGCCAGTTCCTCAGCCCGGCGCCACTTTTTTACCAAGCGCCGATGGAAGCGGCTGTCGGGGTGCAGTTTCGTCCATTGGGCGATCACCTCGGCGACCACGGACCGATCCCCTCCAGCGCCGAGCCACGCCTGCAGAACGATCGCGGAATTTTCCTTCGTTCCGTGCACGGGCAGCCACGCCCGTAGCGCTTGGCTGACGGCCCTGGTGTCTCCTCGCGCCTTCAGCCACGCCCCCAACACATAGCTCGCGACGTTGGAGGTCGCATGGACATGCAGCCACCGGAAGAGATCGTCTCTTATCATGTCGACCGGCCCTCCGGCAGCGATCCATGCCGGATAAACAAACGAAGCGCTTTGCATGGCGGCGTGCTGGCCGAGCCAGATTCGCACCGCGTCGGCGATGGCCTGGTGTCCGCCCCCCGCGTCGAGCCACGCCTTGTAGACGAAGGATGCCTCCGGCTTGGCGGCGTGTTCACCGAGCCACGCATGAACCGCGTCGGCGATGGATCGCTGTCCACCACAACTCTGGAGGAAAGCCCTGTATACGAACGCCGCGACGATGGCGGTGCGGTGGAGCGACAGCCATTCGTCCAAGCTCCGTCCAATAACTGCATAAGTGCCGCCAGCATCGAGCCAAGCCCCCAGCAGGTGCGATGCCGGCTGGTTCCGGGAGAATTGATCCAACCAGATTGTGACGATGTCCTCGACATCATCGGCTGCAACGGCCTTGCTTTTCAGCGCGGCGACCAGGACGTAATGGGTCTCGAAATCGACTGGCCGGCGGCGCAGCCAAGCGATCGCCGGTTCGGATACGCGCGCGCCTATGATCCGCAACGCCCAGTTAAGGATCAAACTGTCATCGGCGACGAGGCCGGCGGCATGCTCCAGGAGCGCTTCGACGCGCTCCCTCAGAGCGTCGGCAAGCCGGTAGGCGAGTCCCAGGCGGTCGCACTCGCGAATTAGACGGGCCAAGCCATCGCGCGTGTCCGGGTCGGACAGTGCCGCGCGCCAATAATCGGGATCGCGGGTGACGAGGTCCAGCCTCCGCTCGGGCGGCATGAGCGGTGTCTGCAAGACCGCGCCGGCCGCCGGTCGCCAACAGTGGTGGTCGATGGCGATGGCCTTCGAAAGCGCCGCCACCCAATCGATCTCGCCGGCCCGTTCCAGCACCGCCGGATTGCGCTGTAGCGCCAGCAGGGCGGATATCGGCGACGCCAGTTCCGTCGCGCGACGAAAGACCTTCTCGACGAACGGGGCGAACCCGACGGTCAGCCCGGAAATGTGATCGGCCAGGATCTGGTCCGCCAGCACGTCGTGAATCAGGCGATAACCATCATTGTGAGCCTCGGCCCAGCCATCGGTGACCAAGGCATCGAACAAATCGCCCAAATCGCTGAATGCGAGGGCGCTGGCCGCCGCCCGGTTCGTGGGAAACAAAGCGGTCAATAGCGCGACATCGGCTGCTCGTTCGGTGCCGTTGCCGAAGGTCTTGCGACGGATGTGGCGGGAAACCCATTTTCCGAAATCCTGGCCCTCGCCGAGAAGCGCGTTGAGGGGATCGTCTTCCGTACCCTCATCGAAGGTCGCGAGCCGGTTTTCCCTTTCGAGGTAGAGCAAGAAGACGGCCAAAACCGGCGCTGGCGCGAATCGTGACAGCATGTCCTTGGCGCGTGGCGACTGCGCCAGACGCAGAATGTGGCCGGTGGTCGCGATGCGGTACGACTCCAGCCAAGCCGCCGCGGGGCTCGACGGTCGTGACGCCTCTCGCCCCGATAGGGCGATTCGCTTGTGGCGGTCGAGGTGCTGAACTTCCGGGTAGAAGTGCGGCCTGCAATTGGCGACGTAGCGAACATGGCGACCGGTCTGGTCGCAGAATTCGGCGATCGATTCGGCGACGAGCGTGAAATCGACACGGTCCTCGACATAGTCGAACACGAGGAGCGTCTTCGCGTCGGCCGGCACTCTGGCCGCGAGGGCCTCCAGACCGCGATGACCATCGAATTGCTTCGCGGCACCGAAGGCGATCCAACCGTTATCGCGGGCGCGAAGCCCCAACTCCAATCCGAGGCGGGTCTTGCCCAGGCCGCCGAATCCGGTGATGACCAAGCCAACGATGTCAGGACCATCCAGGTCGGACAGCAGTTCCTCTTCGTCCGCGAGCCCGTGATCCTTCGCGGACGAACCGTCCTCGGCGCGGTGGTCAATGCGCGAATAATAGGGCAGGGCCTCGCTGCTCAGATACTCGGCGAAGCTGCGGCCCCGCTGAACCACGTCGACCGGCAGCAGACCGGACGGGCGAAGGTGGGGGAACCATTTGAAAGCCAGGTGCGGATAGCGCCGCATCCGCTCTTCGAAGCTGGCGGCGGAGACAACCTCGACCTCCATGTCCGGCAACCATGCCAGGGTCGGATGACCGGTGCCAAGCTGGGTGAAAAACGACTTGATGTCTGATCGCAAGTCTTCCGGCATGCGCGGAGTGCGCAGTTCCGCAGAGGTGACGAAGACGTAGCGCATGATCGGGCCGTGGTACCAGACCCGGTATTGCCCCTGCCCGGAAAGGGGCTCGCTCCCCGCAAGGTTGGCGGCGAGCTTATCTTCCACTTCGCCCCATTGGTCTTTGACCGTCTTTTCGTCACCATGCGCGGTGTGCTTGACCTCGACGACCACGCGGTCCGGTGCCCACAGCGGGGCCAAGTGGTCCACCGCCCCATCCTTGCCGGCCGCCCGATAGGGCTCCAATCCAGGGTAGTCGGGGGCAAGCACCTCCCACGCGAACCGCTGAAAGGCCGCCGGCGCATCGCCATGGCGCGCCAGCAGAGTCGGGTCGATGCTTTGTGCCGTAAAGCGAAAGTCCATCGCGGGAGGATAGACGAAAAGGAAGGGGCTTCTCACCCCTTTTGCGCTACCCGACGTTGATGACCGAAACCGGATTTTCGAACATCTCGATCTGGGGCTCGGCGCCGTAGCGTTCGCGGATCATCGTCCGCCATTCCGGGGTGTAGACGCGCATCGCGGCCTCGCGCGAGTCCCAGAAATAGACGCCGCCGCCCATGCCGCCGCCGAAGATGTAGTGCTTGCGCAGCAGGCCGGGCAGGTCGCGGTATTTGGGGGCCGATCCCTCGAACAGCGCGGGGGCCTGTTCCAGGGTGGCGCCCTCGGGCCGGGGGATGCGGACCACGGCTCTGATCATCGCGACCTCCGTCAGGGAGCCGGGTTGACCAGGGCGGACTCGGGCGCGCGGGTGGCGTCGTCGATCTCGACCACGCCGCCGGACAGGCGCAAGCGGCCTTCGGCCAGCAGGCGCAGGGCCAGGGGATAGATGCGGTGCTCTTGGACCAGCACGCGGGCGCCTAGATCGTCGGGGGTGTCGCCTCGCAGCACCGGCACGGCCGCTTGGGCGACGATCGGGCCGGCGTCCAGGTCGGCGGTGACGAAATGGACCGAGCAGCCATGCAGGCGCACGCCGGCCTCCAGCGCCCGCTCGTGGGTGTGCAGGCCCTTGAAGGCGGGCAGCAGCGACGGATGCACGTTCAGCATGCGGCCATGCCAGCCGGCGACGAAGTCGGGGGTCAAAAGGCGCATGAAGCCGGCCAGGCACACCGCCTCGCAGCCGGCCGCGCGGATCGCTTGATCGACCGCTTGGTCGAAGGCGGCGCGCCCGTCGAAGCCCTTGTGGTCGATCACCAGGGTCGGCACGCCGGCCCGCTCGGCGCGGGTCAGGCCGTAAGCCCCGGCGACGTTCGAGACGACCAGGGCGATTTCGGCGGGAAAGGCGGGCTCGGCGCAGGCGTCGAGCAGCGCTTGCAGATTGCTGCCGCGCCCCGAGATCAGGACGGCGGTCTTCAGTCGCGCCATGTGCCCAGCACGCGGGTGCGGTGCTCGTCGCCCTGGCGGGGGACGATACGGCCGATGCGCCAGACGGTCTCGCCGCCTTCGGTCAGGATGCGGATCGCCTCGTCGGCGGTCTCGGGCGCGCAGACGGCGATCATGCCGATGCCGCAATTGAAGGTGCGGGCCATCTCGCCGGGCGCCACGCCACCCTCGCGGGCCAGCCAGGCGAACACCGGCGGCATGCTCCAGGCGGTGGCGTCGATCTCGGCCACGCAATCGTCGGGCAGCACGCGCGGCGTGTTCTCCAGCAACCCGCCGCCGGTGATGTGGGCCAGCGCCTTGATCGTGCCGGCGCGCACGGCG
>JADGAL010000140.1 GCA_015232025.1 Alphaproteobacteria bacterium | reverse complement strand
CAATGACTGCGACCTGTCGGACGGCCAGCGCCTCTGGCTGGTCACCGGCCCCAACATGGCCGGCAAAAGCACCTTCCTGCGCCAGAACGCGCTGATCGCCGTGCTGGCCCAGATGGGCTCGTTCGTGCCGGCCGACGGCGCCGCGCTGGGCGTCGTCGATCGCCTGTTCAGCCGGGTCGGCGCCGCCGACGATCTGGCGCGCGGCCGTTCGACCTTCATGGTCGAGATGGTCGAAACCGCCGCCATCCTGAATCAGGCCGGCCCGCGCAGTCTGGTCATCCTGGACGAGATCGGGCGGGGCACCGCCACCTGGGACGGCATGTCGATCGCCTGGGCGGTGGTCGAGCATCTGCACGCCGTCAACCAAGCCCGCGCCCTGTTCGCCACCCACTACCACGAACTGACCGCCCTGACCGCCCGCCTGCCGCAGCTTTCCAACCACACCATGCGGGTCAAGGAATGGCGCGGCGAGGTGGTCTTCCTGCACGAGGTCGGCCCCGGCGCCGCCGACCGCTCGTACGGCATCCACGTCGCCCGTCTGGCCGGCCTGCCCGCCGCCGCCATCGCCCGCGCCGAGGAGGTGCTGGCCACCCTGGAAAAGGGCGAACAATCCTCGGCCGTCACCCGACTGGCCGACGACCTGCCCCTATTCGCCGCCGCCCGCCCCCGCTCGGCCCCCGTGACCCGCCCCTCGGCCATCGAAGACGCGGTGCGCGCCGCCCAACCCGACTCGATGACGCCCCGCGAGGCGCTGGATTTCCTTTATTCCCTGAAGGGCATGGGAGAGGAGGCCAAGTAGATTAACCACCAAGACACCAAGACCACCAAGAGGGCACCAAGGGACCGGGGCAGGCTGCTCGCAGCGGCGCGACTCTCTTGGTGAACCTTGGTGCCTTGGTGTCTTGGTGGTTATCTTTTTCTTTTCTCTTATCTCTTATCCACACTGACCGGCAGCAGGATCGCCAGGCCGATCACCAGCGAGACCAGGATGGTCGCCATCCCCCAGCGTTGGCTGCCCGAGACCACCGTCACCCAGCCGAGGATCGCCGGGCCGGCGAAGGCGGTGATCTTGCCCGACAGGGCGAACAGGCCGAACATCTCGGTGCGCAATTCCTCGGGCGCCAGATGGGCCATCAGCGAGCGGCTGGCGGATTGGGCGGGGCCGACGAACAGGCCGAGCGGCAGGCCCAGCGTCCAGAACCACGCCTTGGTTTCGACCACCAGCAGCCCGCCGCCCAAGAGGATCAGCCCGAGCAGCGACACCACGATGGTCGCCTTCGGCCCCACCCGGTCGTCGAACCAGCCGAAGGCGAAGGCGCCCAGCCCGGCCGTGACGTTCATGGCGATTCCGAAACGGATGATCTCGGCGATGTCCATGCCGAAGGTGCCGGCGGCGTAGATGCCGCCGAAGGCGAACAGCGTGTTCAGCCCGTCGATGTAGAAGATGCGCGCCACCAGGAAACGCGCGATCTGGCGGTGGCGCCGCACGTTGCGCACGGTCGCCATCAGCGAGGCCAGCCCGCGGCGCACCGCTTGGCCGGCCGGCATCCCCGTGCAGGGCGTGTCGGGCGTGAACAGGAACAGCGGCAGGGCGAACACCGCGAACCATAAGGCGACCAGCGGCGCGGTGGCGCGGACATGCTCGGCGTCGGCCTTTCGCAGGCCGAAGGGCGGCGGATCGGCCTGGACCAGGCCGAACAGCGCCACCACCAGGCAGGCCAGGCCGCCGGCATAGCCGATCCCCCAGCCCCAGCCCGACAGCCGGCCGTAGCGCCCCTTGGTCACCAGATCGGGCAGCATGGCGTTGTAGAACACCGAGGCCAATTCCACGCCCACCGTGCCCAGCACCAGGGCGAGCAGCGCCAGCGGCACGGCGCCGGGCTGGGGCGAAACCCACCACAGCGACGCCGTCGCCACCACGCACAATGCGGTGAAGGCGGCCAGCCACGGCTTGCGCCGGCCGCCCTGGTCGGCGATGGCGCCAAGCGCCGGGCTGGCCAGCGCGATGATCAGCCCGGCCAGCGCCATCGCCTCGCCCCACAGGGCGGTGCCGGTCTCGGGCGAGGGCGCCACCGCCTGGGTGAAATAGGCGGCGAACACGAAGGTCGTGATCACCGTCGGAAAGGCGGAATTGGCCCAATCGTACAGGCACCACGACACCAGCCCGCCGCGGCCCGTCCGCACGGTCGCCATCTTCATCGGACGTTTCTCCGCCTCACCCCGCCTCGGTCAGCGACCGCAATTGCCGATTCGCCACCGTGAGGATGGCGAGGTCCGGCCGTCCGGCCGCCTTCAATTCGGCCAGCAACTGCTCGGCCCGCTCGACCGCCGGGCGGCGGCGTTCGACCCAGGCCTCGATGGCCCGATCGGCGGCGTAATCCGGCGCCGAGCCGTGGCCGTTCACCACGTCCAGCGTCAATTCGCGCTGATGGCCGTACAACTCCTCGATCACCGCCGAGGCGGCGAGGCGCTGCCAGTGATTGCCGTCGCCGCCCAACCCCTCGGCGGCCGAGCGCAGCCAGCCCAACGAGAAGCGGGCGCCGACCCGGAAGTAAAGATGGGCGGCGGCTTCGATCGGCAGGGCGGTGCGGTTGCCGATGCGGATCACGTCGGGCGCCGAGGCCAGCACGATCAGCCCCGCCACCCGCGCCGCCAGATCGGCCGGCGCCCCCATCGCGACGAATTCGCCGGCATGCGCCTCGACCGAGGCCGCCAGATCGGCCGGCATCAGGCCGGGCAACGAGTCGCGCAACGCCGCGACGCCCGGCCCCAACTCGGCCATCAAGGCGCCGATGTCGAGCGGCTTGGGCGCGTGGCGCAGCACCCAGGTGACGCCACGCTCGATCACCCGCGTCGATTCGATCAGCAGCGCGGTCTGCGCCGGGGCCGGCGCCAAGGTGTCCAAAGCCTCGATGGCGTCCCACAATTCGCGCAGGCGGAAGGCGTCGCGCACCACCAGATAGGCCCGCGCGATGTCGGCCGGCGGCATGCCGGTGCGCTCCATCATGCTGCTGATGAAGGTTCCGCCCACCCGGTTGATCATGCTGTTGGTGGTGCGGGTGGCGATGATCTCGCGCCGCAGCCGGTGGCGCGGCAGGCGGTCGCGGAAATGGTCGCGGATCGGGTGCGGGAAATAGCACGCGAGGTCGTCCAGCAGCAAAGGGTGGTCGGGCAAATCGCTGTCCAGGATATGGTCGTAAAGCCAGATCTTGCCGTAGGCCAGAAGCACCGCGATTTCCGGCCGGGTCAGCCCCTCGCCTTCGGCGGCGCGGCGCGCCAGCTCGTCGTCGTCGGGCAGGTATTCGACGCCGCGGTCGAGCCGGCCGTTCTTTTCCAGCAGCCGGATCAGGCGATCATGGGCGTCGAGCAGGTCGGGCGCCTGGGACTGGGCGACGCTGATCGCCTGGGTTTGCAGATAGTTGTCGCGCAGCACCAGGGCGGCCACCTCGTCGGTCATGCCGGCCAGCAACTCGTTGCGCCGCTTAGGGGTCAGATCGCCCTCGGCCACCGCCGGGTCGACCAGGATCTTGATGTTGACCTCGTGATCCGAGGTGTCGACGCCGGCCGAATTGTCGATGGCGTCGGTGTTGAGGCGCCCGCCCTTCAGCGCGTATTCGATGCGGCCGAGTTGGGTGACCGCCAGATTGGCGCCCTCGCCGATCACCTTGCAGCGCAAGGCGCGGGCATCGACGCGCAGCGCGTCGTTGGCGCGGTCGCCGACCTCGAGATCGCTTTCGTGCGAGGCCTTGACATAGGTGCCGATGCCGCCGAACCACAGCAGATCGACCTGGGCGGACAGGATGGCGCGGACCAGTTGGGCCGGCGTCACGGTGGCGGCCAGCCCGAATCGCGCCCGCGCCTGGGGCGAGGGGTGGATCGCCTTGGCGTCGCGCGGATAGACCCCGCCGCCGGCCGAGATCAGCGCCGGGTCGTAATCGGCCCAGGACGAGCGCGGCAGCCCGTACAGGCGCTGGCGCTCGGCGAAGGACGCCGCCGCGTCCGGCTCGGGATCGAGGAAGACGTGGCGGTGATCGAACGCCGCCACCAGCCGGATGTGCGACGATCGCAGCATGCCGTTGCCGAACACGTCGCCCGACATGTCGCCCACTCCGGCCACCGTGAAATCCTCGGCCTGGATGTCTTGGCCCATCTCGCGGAAATGGCGCTTGACCGATTCCCAGGCGCCGCGCGCCGTGATCGCCATCGCCTTGTGGTCGTAGCCCCGGCTGCCGCCCGAGGCGAAGGCGTCGCCCAGCCAGAAGCCGTAATCGAGCGACAGCGCGTTGGCGATGTCCGAAAAGGTCGCCGTGCCCTTGTCGGCCGCCACCACCAGATAGGGATCGTCGCCGTCGTGGCGGACCAGATCGGGCGGCGGCGTCACCTGATCGCCGGCCCGGTTGTCGGTGATGTCGAGCAGGCCGCGGATCAGCGTTTGATAGCAGGCGATGCCCTCGGCCAGCAGGGCCTCGCGGCCGCCCTGCGGCGGGCGCTTGACCACGAAACCGCCCTTGGCGCCGACCGGGATGATCACCGCGTTCTTGACCATCTGCGCCTTCATCAGGCCCAGGATCTCGGTGCGGAAGTCCTCGCGCCGGTCGGACCAGCGGATGCCGCCGCGCGCCACCTTGCCGCCGCGCAGATGGATGCCCTCCATGCGCGGCGAATAGACGAACACCTCGACCCAGGGCCGCGGCAGCGGCAATTCGTCGAGCGCCCGGCTGTCCAATTTGAGCGCCAGATGCGGCTTCGGCCCGCCGTCCTCGGCGCGCTGGAAGTAATTGGTGCGCAGGGTGGCGCGCACCAGATTGCGGAAGCCGCGCAGGATGCGGTCGTCGTCGGCGCTGACCACCGCGTCGAGCGCCTGGTCAAGCTCCTGGGCGGCGGTGTCCGGCCCGGCGCCATGCGGGTCGAAGCGCGCCTCGAACGACGCGACCAGCAGGGCGGCGACCTTGGGATGGCCGGCCAGGGTGCGCTCCATATAGGACTGGCTGAAGGTCGACGAGGTTTGGCGCAGATATTTCGCATAGGCGCGCAGCACCATCACCTGGCGCCAGGCCAGCCCCGCCCGCACCACCAGGGCGTTGAAGCCGTCGTCCTCGGCCGCGCCGCGCCACACATGGGCGAAGGCGTCGTGGAACGGCTCGCGCAGGCGGCCGATGTCGAGCGGTCCCTCGTCGGCGCTGCGCATGGTGAAGTCGTGGATCCACACCACCCGCTCGTCGGCGAGGCGCACCTGATGCGGCACCTCGGCGATCACCTTGAAGCCCAGATGTTCAAGCACCGGCAGCACGTCGGACAGCGGCACCGGCCGACCGGCGTGGTACAGCTTGAAGCGCGCCTCGCTGTCGTCGGCCTCGGCCGGGCGATACAGGTTGGTGCCCAGCGCGACGCCGCCCAGCACCGCCTCGACGCGGTCGACGTCGAAGGCGGCGCCGCGCACCGACGTGGTTTCACAATAGGAGGACGGGAACGCTTGGCCATGGCGGCGCATCAATTCCAGGCCGCGTTCCTCGCCATGCGTCTCGATCAGGGCGTCTTGCAGCCGATCGGCCCATGAGCGGGTCGCCTCGACCAGGCGCCGCTCGATCTCGGCCTCGTCGAACAGCGGCACCACGCCCGGCCGATTGCGGACCACGAAATGCAGCCGGGCCAGCGGCGAGGCGCCGACCTGGGTGAAGTAGTCCGACACCCCGCCATCCATCGAGTCCTCCAGGATGGCTTGGATGGCCAGGCGCAGCTTGGTGTCGAAGCGGTCGCGCGGCACATAGACCAGGCACGAGACGAAGCGTTCGAAATCGTCGCGGCGCACGAACAGCGCCACCCGCTGGCGTTCCTGCAAACGCAGGATGCCCAGCCCGATCGAAAGAAGCTGGTCCTCGCCGATCTGGAACAGCTCGTCGCGGGGATAGGTCTCCAGGATGTTGAGCAGCGCCTTGCCGTCGTGGCTGGACGGCAGGAAACCCGATTTCTCGACGACGTGGCGGATCTTGCGGCGCAAGACGGGAATCGCGCCGGGGCTGTCGGTATAGGCCGCCGCCGTGAACAGGCCGGTGATGACGTGCATGCCGATCACCCGACCCTCGGAGTCGTAGCGCTTGATCCCCATGATGTCGAGCGGCACCGGGCGATGGACGCTGGAGACCCGGTCGCCCTTGGCGATCATCACCGGCACCGGCCGGCGCAGATACTCGACCACCTGCGGCGGCATGCTGGACAGGTGGCGCGCCGCGTCGAACACCCGGATCTCGGGATCGCGCAACAGGCCCAGCGCCCCGTCCTGGTCGATGCCGATCACGCCCTGGGAGTCGAAGCTCACCGAGCGGGTGCCCAGGAAGGTGAAGTGGTCGTCGTGAAGCCAGCGCAGGAAGTCGCGGTATTCGGCGATCTCGTCGGCCGGCACCGGGGCGTGGTCGAGTTCGGCCATCGCCTCTCGCAGCCGTTCGCGCATCGCCCGCCAATCGGCCACCGCCAACCGGACGTCGGCCAGCACGGCTTGCAGGCGCTCGGCCAGCAGGTCGAGGGCGCGGGGATCGCGGCGCTGGTCGATCTCGACATGCATCATCGATTCGAGCGGCCCCCGGCCTTGCCCCGGCGGCTCGATCGAGACCAGATGGCCGGCCGGGTCGCGCCGCGCCGCGAGGATCGGATGGATCACCAGATGGACGGCGATGTCTTGGCGAATCAGCTCGGCGGTCACCGAATCGACCAGGAACGGCATGTCGTCGTTGATCAGTTCGACAATGGAATGATCGGACGACCAGCCGTGCTCCTCGATCAGCGGCGTGTAGACGCGCACCCTGACCTCGCCCGGCTTGCGCCGACGGGCCAGCGACAGCAGCGCCATCGCCGAGCCATACAGGGTTTCGACGTCGCGGCCGACCACGTCCTCGGGCGCCACATTGGCGAAGTATTGGCGGATGAAGGTCTCGGCCAGATCGGCCTGCGGGCGTTCCAGGCGCTCGTGGGCCATGCGCGCCACCTTGGCGACGGTTTCCGCCTTCAGATGTTCCGCCCGATGTGCCATGCCGCTCTCCCTCGCCATCCTTGGTCCAAGGCTAACGCGCTCCGGCTCCATTACAAGAGGTTCCCACTGGCGGGCGGGGCGCGGCGCGGCTAGATTGACCGGAACCAGAGGGAAGGCGAAGGTCGATGTCCAGCATGAGCGAAAGTCCCGTGCCCGACGGCACCGCCGACTGGCTGTTCTCAAGACTGCCGGACGAGGTGATCGACTCGTTCTCGCCCGAGCAGCGCGCGGCCCTCTATCACGCGGCCAAGTCGCCGACATGGCGCCGCTATCCGGTAAACATCCGCCTGTCGATTCCGGCCCTGACGCACCGCTATTTCCTGACCGTGGTGTCGGGACGCGAGCGCCGCAACCCGGATCGCATCCACCGCGAACGCGCCGTCAACCCGATCGGCACCTTCGGCAACATGCTGTTCCTGATGGGCGTCGGCGCTTTGTTCTACGTGATGGCGGTGCTGGCCCTGCTGGCCGCCGCGTCGATCGTCGAGTTTTGAGGAAAGGGCGCGCGCCCTAACCAATCACCACGCCGGCCGGCAGTTCGCCGCAGGCCGCCATGATGCGCAGGCGTTGCAGCGCCGCGACGCTCATCGCGTCGGTGATCTCGCCCTCGGCCACCATGCGGAACGCCTCGGACAGCGGCAGGCGGCGGACTTCCAGCCGTTCGTCGTCGTCGGGCTCGGGCGCGCCCTGCTCCAGGCCCCAGGCGAGGAACAGCACCGCCCGCTCGTCGGTCACCGAATTGGAGAGGTCCAGGCGCTGGATCTCCAGCCAATGGCCGGCCTGGATGCCGGTCTCCTCGCGCAATTCGCGGGCCGCCGAATCGCTGGGCGGAACGTCGTGGGCGCCGCCGCCCTCGGGGATTTCCCAGCTATAGCGGCCGAGCGGATAGCGCCATTGGCCGACCAGCCAAGTGTGGCCGGCATCGTCGACCGGCACCACGCCGAGCGCCAGATTCTTGAGATGCACGGTGCCATAGATGCCGGGCGCGTGGGCCGGGGTCAGCACTTGATGCTCGACCACCCCGATCCAGGGATTGTCATAGACCTGCCGCGACGACAGGGTGGTCCAGGGATTGTCGCGCTTCAACGGGGCGTACCTCGGCTGAGATGGTCGAGAAGGGGCGCGTAATCCGGCCAGAAGTCGGTCCGGCCGGAATGGGCGAAGGCGATCACGCCGTTGGCGTCGAGCACGTAGGTGGTTGGGTAGATCGTGGCAAGGGCGTCGTCCTCGATGGCGCGCCCGTCGGCCAGGGTCAGCCGCGAGTCGCCGCGCCCCCGCGCCCCCGAATCGTGGATCGGCGCGTCGAAGCCCTTGCG
>JADGAL010000013.1 GCA_015232025.1 Alphaproteobacteria bacterium | reverse complement strand
GCCCGGCGAGGGGCGAACACAACCAGCATGATCCGACAAAGTCGGATCATGCTAACCTCTAATCTGTACTCCTTTCGGTGGCGGTTGCCACTCATGAAGCGGGCTTCAACTCCGCGCGCGTGGAACCCACGATGGCCGCCCCCCAAAGCGGCAGGGAAGCCAAGTTGCCGTAGTTAATGCCTAGCCCCGGCCGGTTCGCCCGAGACGCGTGATGCACCACTACACCCTGTGCGGCCTCGACAATGTCTGGCTTGAGAATGGCTATGCGCTGGCCGACACCGAAGACGGCCCGGTCGTGTCGATCGTCGATCTGGACGGGCTGCACCGCGCCATCGCCATCGACATCGCCACCAAGCACGGGGGGCTGAACGGCAAGGAGCTGCGGTTCCTGCGCTCGATGTTGCGGCTGTCGCAGCAGAAGTTGGCCGACCACACCGGCAACCAGCGCGGCACCGTGACGCGCTGGGAGAACGGCGACGCGATCCCGCGATCCGTGGAAATGCTGGTGCGGGGCTTGTGGCTTGGCAAGGCGAAGGGCTGTCCCCTCACCACCGAGTTGCTCGAAGAATGGGAGCGCCAGGACGCCTGCGCGGTGCGGCTGGCCTACCGGGATACGGGGACCGGCTGGTCGCGCGCCGCCTGAGACACGCTCGGCCACCCCGCCGGTGCAGACCATGAACCCGATTACGAAGGGGTTGGACATGCCACAGGTTGGCGTCGAAGTCATAGTGAACCCCGACGAAGACCCGCCGCTTGGCGAGGACATGGAGATTCAAGACTTCGCCCGCGTCATGGCGGCGCGTATGCGGGCGCGCGGGCTGACTGCCGACGATATCGCCGAAACCCTGGAAATGTCCGAAGAAGAGCGCCGCAACGTCCTCGGACGATAAGCCCGGCCATGACGGAGAAGGGGACCCCTTACCCCTTCAGCCCGAACACCTCGGGGCCGGGAAGGCCTTGGGTGTCGGTTTGATGGCGCATCACGCTTTGGCGGCGGTCCTGGTGCAGGAGCGCCATCTGGCTGAGATCCTTGCCGGCCTTTTCCATGCGGGCCAGGGCCTCGGCCATTTCGGTGGTGAACTCCGAGACCTCGATCAGATTGATGTATTCGCGCATGTTGGCGGTGAACAGGTCCAGCAGGCGGATATAGTCCGGCACGCTGCGCGGCTTGCGGATGTAGGCCTTGTGGGCGTTGCGGATGTTGTTCATGAAGATCGTCAGGATGGCGCGCACGAAGGGGTCGCTGCCCGCCAGCTTGGCGTCGAACACCGATTTGGGCAGCACCGCCAGCACGCAATCCTCGATCGCCACCGCCGAGGCCATGCGGTCGCCGCCGTCGATCACCGCCATCTCGCCGAAGATTTCGCCGCTTTTCAGGCTGCCGAGATGGAGTTGCTCGCCATCGACGTTCTTGTAGATGCCGACCTCGCCCGATTCGACGAGGAAGGCGCAGTCGCCGTGGTCGCCCTGCTGGAAGACCGGCTTGCCCTTTTCGTAACTCCGCTTTTCCAGCTTCATGTCGAGTCCCCGGTTTGTGCGCCACCTTAGTCCAAGCGCGGGCGCGGGGGAAGGCGGAAGGACTGGCGGCGGGGGCCACCTTGCCCTTATATGAGGAAATAGTCACCTTCGCCGGAGATCGCCCATGCCGCCCCGCCCCGCCTGCGAAATTCCCGCCGGTCACCTGGTCGACGCGGCGGTCGGCGGCGCCGTCGCGATCTGCCTGAAGGCCGAGCGCGCCGGCAAGGGTCACGTCAATCACTATCTGGTGCCGCTCGAACCGCTGGACGGCGGGTTGCGCGCCATGCGGCTGGTCTATGTCGACCCCGACTCGCCGGTCGAACGCCGCGCCGGCGCGCTGATCGTGGGGCCGGTCCTGGACGGCGCCGCCGAAGCCCAGGTCGGCGACGTGCTGGTCACCGCGGCCGGCGAGGCCTTCCTCAAGCTGCTGGACGACGAGCAGTCGCAGCGCCTGTGGGCCTATGTCGATCTGGCCAGCGGTCAGGTGCGCCGTCGGCGCGAGCGTCACGCCGCCGCCGGCTTGCGCGCCTGGCGGCTGGAGATCACGGCGCCGCCGGCCGGGTCATGATCCAAAACTCGCGGCTGCCATGCCGCGAGGTGCCCAGGAACGAGCCCGTCCGGGCGAAGCCGCATCCCAGGAACACGGCGCGCGCCCGCGTGTTGAAGGTCGCCACGCTCAGCCGCAGCAGCGGCGGCGCGTAGCGGTCCACGCCATGCGCGACGACCGCCCGCACGAAGGCGTCGCCCAGGCCGCGGCCAATCAGCGCCGGGGCCAACCCCATGCCGATGTCGAGCGCCGGCTGGTCGTAGGACCCGCCGACCACCTGGGCGTCCTCGCCGTAACAGGCGATGCCCAGCGGGCGCCCCGTCTGGTCGGTGGCGACGTGATAGCCCCACTCGGGGTCCAGCAGCACCTCGACGTCGTCGTCGCGCAGGTCGTAATAATCGAAGGGCGGCGGATAGCGCCAGCGGCAGGCCGCCACCGCCTCGGCCGGCGCGATGGGCCTTAGACGAATGACCGGGGATGGCGCGGGTCGCGGGCGGAACATGGTCAGCCGCCGGGCGCGTAGGCCCGCAGCATGACGCGCACCACCGCCTCGACGATTTGCTCGCGGTCGCGCCCGCCATCGGGCAGTCCAAGCAGGTGGCGCAGGTGGATGTCGCCCTTCAGCATGCCGACCAGAAGTTCCGACGCCAGTTCGGGATCGGCGACCCGCAATTGGCCGCGCCGGTCAAGGTCGGCCAGGGCGCCGACGATGGCGGCCTTGGCGGCGGCCGGGCCGGCGGCGTGGAACGCCTCGGCCATCTCGGGCATGCGGGCCGCTTCGCCGGTCACCACCTTGTACATCGCCAAGGATTCGGGCGACAGCAGCAGATCGAGGATGCGGCGGGCGATCAGGCCCAGCGCGGCGGGGGCGTCCATCGCCTCGACGCTGGGCAAATCCAGCCCGGCGAAGGCCCGCTCGCAGCGCGCCGCGATGACCGCGCCGAACAACGCCGACTTGCCCGGGAAATGCGCGTAGATGGTGGCCTTCGACACCCCGGCGCGGGCGGCGACCGCATCCATGCTGGCCGCGCCATAGCCCAGTTCCAGAAAGGCGTCCTGCGCGGCCGCCAGCACGGCGTCGCGCTTTCCTACCGACCGAGTCGCTTTCGCCATCGCCCCATGATCCCGGTTCCCGCCCACTATCAAGACTGAACCGTCCAGTGCGGTCAATCGCCTTGTCCCGCCGGGGCATCATGCCACGCGCCGCGACGGACCCGATGCGCGGTGGCGCCGGCCACTGAGTTCTTGCGTTTCCGGCGCGCGTCCCTGATATACTCGGCTCGGGAGTCTGGTGGCGGGCGAGGCGCTCGCCAACCCGGTCAGGTCCGGAAGGAAGCAGCCGTAACGAGTCAGTCTCGGGTCGCTCGCCAGGCTCCCACCTCGTCGCAATGGCCGGGCGCAATGACCGCTTCAACGAGCCCAACGCCCTATCGCGTCCTGGCCCGCAAATATCGGCCGACGGACTTCTCGGCGCTGATCGGCCAGGAGGCGATGGTCCGCACCCTGACCAACGCCATCCGCTCGGGCCGCCTCGCCCACGCCTTCGTGCTGACCGGGGTGCGCGGGGTGGGCAAGACCACCACCGCCCGCATCATCGCCCGCGCCCTGAACTGCGTCGAAGGCCCGACCATCGACCCCTGCGGCGTGTGCGAGCATTGCCGCTCGATCGCCGAGGACCGCCACGTCGACGTGCTGGAGATGGACGCCGCCAGCCGCACCGGCGTCGGCGACATGCGCGAGTTGATCGAGGGCGTGCGCTACCGCCCGACCTCGGCGCGCTTCAAGATCTACATCATCGACGAAGTCCACATGCTGTCGAACGCCGCCTTCAACGCGCTGTTGAAGACGCTCGAGGAACCGCCCGAGCATGTGAAGTTCGTCTTCGCCACCACCGAGTTGCGCAAGATCCCGGTCACCGTGCTGTCGCGCTGCCAGCGTTTCGACCTGCGCCGCGTCGACATCGAGGACCTGGCCGCCCATTTCGCCCGCATCGCCGAGAAGGAAGGCGCCACCGTCGAGGACGCCGCGCTGAAGCTGATCGCGCGCGCCGCCGACGGTTCGGTGCGCGACGGCTTGTCGCTGCTCGACCAGGCCATCGCCCATTGCGGCGGCGCGGTCGGCGAGGCCGAGATGCGCGACATGCTGGGCCTGGCCGACCGCGCCCGCGTCTTCGATCTGGCCGACGCGCTGTTCAAGGGCGACGCGGCGGCCGCCTTGGCCCAGATGGGCGACCAATACGCGGCCGGCGCCGACCCGGTGGTGGTGCTCGAAGACCTGCTGGAGCTGGTCCATTGGCTGACCCGCCTGAAGGTGGCGCCCGGCCAGAAGGAGTCGCTGACGATCGGCGAGACCGAGCGGGTGCGCGGCGGCGACATGGCCCAGCGGCTGGGCATGGGCGCCCTGACCCGCGCCTGGCAAATCCTGCTCAAGGGCTTAGGCGAGGCGCGCGGCGCGCCCTCGCCGCTGCAAGCCGCCGAAATGGCGCTGATCCGCCTGACCTACGCCGCCGACCTGCCCAGCCCGGCCGAGGTGATCGAGGCGTTGCGGTCCCAGCCTCCCTCCGGCGGCGGCGGCGGTGGTGGCGGCGGCGGCGCTCCGGCGCGCGGGACGTTCACCACGGCGGTCTCCGCCGTTTCGGCGCCGGCCCCGGCTCCGGCCGGCGCGCCCCAGGCGGCGCTGGCCGCGCAAGAAGCCGACCCTTTGCCCATGCCGGTCGGGCTGGAGCAGGTGGCGCAACTGTTCTCGGAACGCCGCGAGGCGGTGCTGGCCTCGCACCTGCGCAGCGACGTCCATCTGGTCCATTTCGAGCCGGGCCGCATCGAGTTCCGTCCCGGAGCCTCGGCCCCCGCCGATCTCGCCCAGCGGATGGGCCGGCTGCTTTCGGAGTGGACGGGCCGCCGCTGGATCATCTCGCTGGCCCGCGAAGGCGGCGACCCCAGCTTGCGCGAGCAGGCCCAGGCCACCGAGGCGCGGCGCCGCCACGACGCGGGCGAGCATCCGCTGGTCCAAGCCGTTCTGGCCGCCTTCCCCGGCGCCGTCATCGAGGCGGTTCGCGACACCAACGCCGAAACCCCGGCCGCCGACGAGCCGGCCGGCGACGAAACACCACTTGGAGAGGACGATTCATGAAGAATCTCGGGAACATCATGAAGCAGGCCCAGCAGATGCAGGCCAAAATGGGCGAGATGCAGGCCAAGATGGCCGAGATCGAGGTGACCGGCGCCTCGGGCGGCGGCATGCTGCGCGTCGTGGTCAACGGCAAGGGCGACCTGCGCAAGGTCACCATCGACAAGTCGCTGGTCGATCCCGAGGACGTCGAGGTGCTGGAGGATCTGATCGTCGCCGCCTTCAACGACGCCAAGGGCAAGGCCGACGCCGCCATGCAGGACGAGATGGCCAAGCTGACCGGCGGCCTGAACATCCCCGGCCTGAAGCTTCCCTTCTAAGAGGGACGGGGTCCATGGCCGGACCCGAGATCGAGCGGATGGTCCAGCTTCTGGCGCGGCTGCCGGGGCTGGGGCCGCGTTCGGCGCGGCGCGCCGCCCTGTTCCTGATCAAGCGGCGCGACAGCCTGCTGGAACCGCTGGGCCGCGCCATCGCCGAAACCCTGGACCGGGTGCGCGCCTGCTCGGTGTGCGGCAATCTCGACAGCGCCGACCCTTGCGCGATCTGCGCCGACCCGCGGCGCGACGAGACCATGCTGTGCGTCGTCGAGGACGTCGCCAGCCTGTGGGCGCTGGAGCGCTCGGGCGCCTTTCGCGGCCGATACCATGTGCTGGGCGGCGTGCTGTCGGCGCTGGAGGGCGTCGGCCCCGAGGATCTGGGCATCCCCGGCCTGGTCCAGCGGGTGGCCGCCGGCCAAGTGCGCGAGGTGATCCTGGCGCTGTCGGCCACCGTCGACGGCCAGACCACCGCCCATTACATCGTCGATCGGCTGGCCGGGGCCTCGGCGCGCCTGACCGGCCTCGCCCATGGCGTACCCGTCGGGGGGGAACTGGACTATCTGGACGAGGGCACCATCAGCGCGGCCCTGGCGGCCCGCCGGCCCATGTGACAACGCCCCTCGGGCTTCCATATGTCTGGCAGGAGGAGCCCCGCCATGAAGCCGTTCGCAGCCCTGGCCCTGATGGTCCTGTCGCTCGCCGCGTGCGGGCCGCGTCTGGTGACCTCGGACGTCACCCGCTTCCACGCCCTGCCCCCGGCGCCGCCGGCCCGCACCTTCACCATCCTGCCCAGCAAGGCGCAGACCGGCAGCCTGGAGTTCCAGGCCTACGCCAACCAAGTCGCCGCCGCCCTGTCCGAACGCGGCTGGCGGCCGGTGCCGGCCGAAGGCGGGCGGATCGGCGACGCGGTGGTGTTTCTGGATTACGGCGTCGACGAGGGCCGCACCCGCATCTGGTCCGAGCCGACTTTCACCACCGGACTGGGCTGGGGCCACGGCCACTCGCCGTGGGGCTGGGGATACGGCGCCCACATACCGATCGACCGGGTGCGAAGCGACACCAGCTTCATGCGCTGGCTCGAGGTCGAGATGGCCGAAGGCCCCGCTTGGCGCGCCGGACAGTTGAGCAAACTGTTCGAAGGCCGCGCGGTCAGCGAAGGCGGCGACCAGGCCCTGCCCGAGGTGATGCCCTATCTGGTCACCGCGCTGTTCGACCGCTTCCCCGGCCCAAGCGGCCAGACGGTGCGGGTCTCGGTCCCCGTTCCGGGACGTTGAGCCTGAACTAATCCTTCTTGTGCTCGCCCATGATCTGGTCGCGGGCGACGTGGAGGAAATGGGACATCTTCTCGCGAATCTCGTGCAGGGTGGCCTTGCCCTTCAGGTCGGAGTCGAGCTTGCGGACCACGTCCTCCTCGCCCGGCTCGTCGAAATCGGAATGGACGACCTGCTTGGCGTAGTCGTGCGCCGCCTGGCCGATCAGGCCCAGCAGTTCCGCCGCCCACAGCCCGGCCAGCTTGTTGCGCCGGACCGTCACCTTGAAGTCCAACTCGGCGTCGCGGCTGTGCTTTGCCTCGTGCGGCGAAACGCCGCGCTTGTCGAAAACCATCGCTTTCGTCCCCGGAGTTGATTCGCTTCAACTCTAGCCGTGCGAGAGGGCGAGGGGAAGGGCTCATCCGAGGGGCCGGGCGCTGCTTGCCTGACACGGGCTTTCGCCCTATGTTCCGGGCCAGCATCGTTCGAAGGCGCACCTGAAAAAATGACCGATCTCTCGCACATCCGCAACTTCGCCATCATCGCCCACATCGACCACGGCAAGTCGACCCTGGCCGACCGCCTGATCCAGCGATGCGGCGGCATCGAGGCGCGCGAGATGCGCGACCAGATTCTCGATTCGATGGACATCGAGCGCGAGCGCGGCATCACCATCAAGGCGCAGGCGGTGCGGCTGGAATACACCGCCAAGGACGGGCGGGTCTACCAGTTGAACCTGATGGACACCCCCGGCCATGTCGACTTCGCCTACGAGGTCAGCCGCAGTCTGGCGGCCTGCGAGGGCTCGCTGCTGGTGGTCGACGCCAGCCAGGGCGTCGAGGCGCAGACCCTGGCCAACGTCTATCAGGCGATGGACAATCATCACGAGATCGTGCCGGTGCTCAACAAGATCGACCTGCCGGCCGCCGAGCCCGAGCGCATCCGCCAGCAGATCGAGGACGTGATCGGCCTGGACGCCTCGGAAGCGGTGATGATCTCGGCCAAGACCGGCATCGGCATCGACGACGTGCTCGAGGCGCTGGTCGCCCGGCTGCCCGCCCCCACCGGCGACGCCGATTCCGAGCTGACGGCGCTGTTGGTCGATTCCTGGTACGACGCCTATCTGGGCGTGGTGATCCTGGTGCGCGTGCGCGACGGCGTGCTGCGCAAGGGGCAGAAAATCCGCATGATGGCGACCGGCGCCAGCTACCAGGTCGACACGGTGGGCTTCTTCACGCCCAAGATGGTCCATGTCGACAGCCTGCACCCCGGCGAGATGGGCTTCATCACGGCCGGCATCAAGGCGGTCGCCGACTGCCGGATCGGCGACACCATCACCGACGAGCGCCGCCCCGCCGCCAAGGCGCTGCCCGGCTTCAAGCCCAGCGTGCCGGTGGTGTTCTGCGGCCTGTTCCCGATCGACGCCGCCGATTACGAGGCCCTGCGCGACAGCCTGGCCAAGCTGCGCCTCAACGACGCCAGCTTCGAATACGAGCCCGAGACCTCGGCCGCGCTGGGCTTCGGCTTCCGCTGCGGCTTCCTGGGCCTGTTGCATCTCGAGATCATCCAAGAGCGGCTCGAGCGCGAGTTCAACCTGGACCTCATCACCACGGCGCCCAGCGTGGTCTATCGCATCCACCTGACCAGCGGCGACATGGTGGCGCTGCACAATCCCGCCGACATGCCCGATCCCGGCCGCATCGCCCAGATCGAGGAGCCGTGGATCAAGGCCACCATCATGGTGCCCGACGAATATCTCGGCCCCGTGCTGGCCCTGTGCACCGAGCGCCGCGGCCAGCAGATCGACCTGACCTATGCCGGCAACCGCGCCATGGTGGTCTACAAGCTGCCGCTCAACGAGATCGTCTTCGACTTCTACGACCGCCTGAAATCGATCAGCCGCGGCTATGCCAGCTTCGACTACGAGATGACCGACTACGCCGAAAGCGATCTGGTCAAGGTGGCGATCCTGGTCAACGCCGAGCCGGTCGACGCGCTGGCCTTCGTCAGCCACCGCTCGAACGCCGAGTCGCGGGGCCGCATGATCTGCCAGCGCCTGAAGGACCTGATCCCCCGGCAGATGTTCCAGATCGCCATCCAAGCCGGCATCGGCGGCCGCATCATCGCCCGCGAGACGATCAGCGCCCTGCGCAAGGACGTCACCGCGAAATGCTATGGCGGCGACGCCTCGCGCAAGCGCAAGCTGCTGGACAAGCAGAAGGAAGGCAAAAAGCGCATGCGCCAGTTCGGCAAGGTCGAGATTCCCCAATCCGCCTTCCTGGCCGCCCTGAAGATGGGCGAAAGCTGAAGCGACGCCGGGTTGCGCGATCCCAATCCCGGCGTTAGCCTGCCCTCCATGAACGCGATCGACACCGCCGCCCTGACTCCGTCCGAGCGCAACGTCCTGCGCCTGAAGGCCCTGCTCGACGGCCCGACCGGCAAGACGGTCTTCATGGAGTGCCTGAACCGGGCATGCCCGACCGTTCCCGCCTGGGGAACCAAGACGCTCAACGCCTTG
The DNA here is from genome assembly GCA_015232025.1 of Alphaproteobacteria bacterium. Lineage (GTDB taxonomy): Bacteria > Pseudomonadota > Alphaproteobacteria > Rhodospirillales > Magnetospirillaceae > JADFZP01. The sequence continues at coordinate 16,389 of JADGAL010000013.1, read as the reverse complement.
CTCGAATCGCTGCGGGCCAAGGGCCTGCTGACCGAGGCGCTGACCTGCCGGCCCGACTTGATCCATCCCCTGTCGGTCGAGGCGTTCGCCGCGCCCGAGGGCGAGGCGATGGTCGCGGCGATTCGCGCGCTCGCCCCACCGGGCAATCTCCGCCTCTGGGACGCCAAGGCGGTCGAGGCCAGCATCGGGCGCTGGCTGCGGCTTTCGGTCCTCTTGAACGACGAGGTGGAATTCAAGCGCCAGGCGGAGCTGCGAGCCCGTCATGGCCGCGGCGCGGGCGAGCCGATCGACGCGCTTTATGCCGGGATCGAGGTCGGCGTCGACTGGCTGGCCTCGCGCACGCCAGGGCTTCGCCTCGCCATCGTGGCGGCCAAATACGCCCGCTTCGTCCGCACGGGGTCGAGCCCGCCGGATTTCGGCGCCGTGATCGAGTACTGCCGGCGCGACCCCGAGATGCGCGCCCCCTGCTATCAGATCATCGCCGATCTCGATCTGCTGGGCGGGCGGCTGGACGCCTTGGCCGAACTGGTCGCCGCGCCGCCCAAGGGGGTTCTCGACGACTTGCCGGCCTGCTACGGCGCCGCGCACGCCCTGCTGACCGGCGACGCGGTGTTCGCGGCGGCCCGCTTTTCCGAGGCGTTGCGCCTGTACCGCAGGGCCACGCGCAAGCGCAAGGGCGGACTCCCCGGCCATCTCGGCCTGCTGCATTGCTGCGCCCTGATCGCCGCCTACCAGACGCGCCCGCTCGCCGAGATCGAGGACGGGCTCGAGGGCGCCACCCATCCGATCGGCCATTGGGCCGTCATCGCCCTGCGCGGCCTGCTCGGCAATGACGACGGCTTGGCGCGCCACGCGATCGAGCGGGGGATGGCGGCGCTGGCCACGACCTCGACCCCGCCGCCCTTCGAGATCGGGCTGCTGGCGGTGGCCGCGTTCCTGGTCGATCCCAACATGGTCAAGCGGCATGGCGGGCGGCTGCCGGCCCTGTTCCGCCGCTTCGAGGACGCCGCGCCGCTGGCCGCCGGCATGCTGGCCGAGGTGCTGGAACGGACCGCCGAAAAGCCCGCCCCGTACCGGGCCTTCCTGTCCCGCCCAAGCCGGATCGCCTTCCGCTTCCTCGGTCTGGTCCCCGTCAAGGACCCGTGGGAGCGGGCGCTGGACGGCATCGAGGCGATGCTCGCCCCGGCCGACGCCGCGCCGCCGGTCGCCAAAGCCAAACGGCTGGTGTGGCGGGTCGACGCCGACACCGGAGAGGTCGAGGCGCTGGAGCAATCGGCGCAGGCGCGCGGTTGGACCGCCGGGCGCAACGTCGCGATGAAGCGCCTGCATCTGGGCGACGCCAAGCTCGATTACATGGACGAGTTCGATCGGCGCGCCGCCCGCACCATCCGCCGCGCCGCCCTCGATGGCTGGAACCACTACGGCCAGGAGATCTGGGAGTTCCAGTTGGAAAAGACCCTGCCGGCGCTGGTCGGCCATCCGCGGGTGTTCGACCGCAACGATCCGTCGCGCCTGATCGAGCTGGTCGAGGGGCGGGCCGAGCTGGTGCTGTCGTCCGATCGGGACGGATTCCAATTGACGATGTCGCATCCCGCCAGCCGCCCCGGCGCCTTCATCGATGTCGAAACGCCCAATCGCTGGCGCGTCGTGGTGGTCGACGCCAAGGCCATCCAGGCGGCGTCGTTTCTGGGGGCCACGGGGATTTCGATTCCGGCCGCCGCCCGCGACCGCTTGGCCGCCCTGGCGCGCATCCCCGATTCGACGCTGCCCCTGCGCATCGAGACGCCCGAGATCGAGGACGGCGCGGCGGTCGAGGGCGATCCCCGGCCGGTGGTGCGGCTGCTTCCCAACGGCGCGGGAGGCTTGACGGTCTCGCTGGTGGTCCGCCCGCTGGGCGCCGACGGCCCGCATTACCTGCCCGGCATCGGCGGCCGGATCATGATGGCCGGGGCCACCCGGCTGCGCCGCGACCTCGCCGCCGAGCGCGATCAGGCCGCCGCGCTGGCCGCCGCCTGCCCCAGCCTGATGGGCGACGGCCCCGACTGGGTGCTCGACGACGCGCCGCAAGGGCTGGAACTGCTGGCCGAACTCGCCGCCCTGCCCCAGCCGCCACCGATGGAATGGCCCGAGGGCGGAACCCTGACCCTGCGGGGCGAGGCCTCGGCCAAGCGCTTCCGGGCCAAGGTCAAGGGGTCGGACGGCTGGTTCACGCTGGGCGGCTCGGTCGCCATCGACGAGGATCTGGTCCTCGACCTCAAGGATCTGCTGTCGCGCCTGGATCAGGCGCAGGGGCGATTCGTGCCGCTTGGCGATGGCGGCTTCGTGGCGCTGGACCGCCACTTCCGCCAACAACTCGAACGGCTGCGGCGGGTCGGCGACGGGCTGAAGCTTCCCGCCGCCGCCACCGTCGCGGTGCGCGACCTGCTCGACGACGCGGCGTCCTTGGACGGCTGCGCCAAGTGGAAGGCGTTCGTCAAGCGACTGGACGAGGCCGAGGGCTGGTCTCCCCGCCCGCCGCTCGGCTTCGAGGCGGAATTGCGCGACTACCAGGCCGAGGGATTCGTCTGGATGAGCCGCCTGGCCCGCTGGGGGGCCGGCGCCCTGCTGGCCGACGACATGGGCCTGGGCAAGACGGTGCAGGCCATCGCGGTGATGGTCGGCAAGGCGGCGGAAGGCCCCAGCCTGGTGGTGGCGCCGACCTCGGTGTGCGGCAATTGGGAGGCCGAGCTGCGGCGATTCGCGCCGGGGCTGGCGGTGCGGCGCCTCGCCGAGGCGGGCGAGCGGGCCGAAATCCTGGCGGCGCTTGGTCCCGGCTGCGTGCTGATCACCTCGTACGGTCTGCTGGCGCGGGAAGAGGCCAAGCTGACCGCGATCACCTGGGCGATGGCGGTTCTCGACGAGGCGCAGGCCATCAAGAACGCCGACACCCGCCGCGCCCGCGCCAGTCTGGGCCTTGACGCCGGCTTCCGGCTGGCCTTGACCGGCACGCCGGTCGAAAACGACCTCGACGAGTTGTGGAGCGTGTCGCGCTTCGTCAATCCCGGCCTGCTGGGCAGCCGCGAGGCCTTCGCCAAGCGCTTCGCCACGCCGATCGAGCGCGACGGCTCGGCCGCGGCCAAGGCGGGGCTTCGGGCGCTGATGCGGCCCTTCCTGCTGCGCCGGACCAAGGCGTCGGTGCTATCCGAACTGCCGGCCCGCACCGAGCAGACCCTGTTGGTCGAAATGGGCGACGAGGAGCGCGCCTTCTACGAGGCGCTGCGCCGCCGCGCCCTGGAACGGCTGGAGGAAACGGCCGGCGAGCGCACCCGCATCCACATCCTGGCCGAAATCACCAAGCTGCGGCGCGCCTGCTGCCATCCGGCGCTGGCCACCACCGACGCCGGCGTGCCCGGCGCCAAGCTCGAGGCGTTCCGCGAACTGGTCGCCGAACTGCGCGAGGGCCGCCACCGCGCCCTGGTGTTCAGCCAATTCGTCGGCCATCTGGACAAGATCCGCGCGGCGCTCGACGCGGATGGGATCAGCTATCAATATCTCGACGGCGCGACGCCGTCGCGCGAACGCGACAAGCGGGTCGCGGCGTTCCAGGCCGGACAGGGCGAGTTGTTCCTGATCAGCCTGAAGGCCGGCGGCTTCGGCCTGAACCTCACCGCCGCCGATTACGTGGTCCATCTCGACCCGTGGTGGAATCCGGCCGTCGAGGACCAGGCCTCGGACCGCGCCCACCGCATCGGACAACAGCGCCCGGTGACCATCTATCGCCTGATCGTCAAGGACAGCATCGAGGAAGGCATCGTCGCCCTGCACCGCCGCAAACGCGACCTCGCCGACGCCCTCCTGGAAGGCGCCGACTCGTCGGCCAAGCTGTCGGAAGACGATCTGCTCGAATTGATTAGAGGTTAGCATGATCCGACTTTGTCGGATCATGCTGGTTGTGTTCGCCCCTCGCCGGGCGGGCGTCGTGCCGCCGCCCTTGGCCGCCGCCGCAATGGCGGCTGGTGATCCGAACCGCTCGGATCACCCTGGCGTCCAGGCGATCAGCGCGAAGCGCTTGGACAGGTGGGCCACCCGCTCGATGAATGGCGCCTCGTGGCGGCCCCGTTGGGCCAGCACGGGGTCGGTGGTGCCGCTGGCCAGCAGGCTTTGATTGACGATCCAGGCGAAGGGGGTGATTCCGGCGCGGGCCAAGTCGGCTTGCAGCCGTTCCGCCTCGTGGACCGGGGTGGCCTCGGCCAGGGTGACGATGATCGCCTTGGTGAAGGCGGGGTCGCGCAGTCGGGGCAGCAGGGCGCGCACCGCGTCGGGGATGTCGGCCTGGGTGCGCAGCACCTCGCGGTGATAGGCCTCGGCGGCGTCCAGCAGCAGGATGGTGTGGCCGGTGGGGGCGGTGTCCAACACCACGAACCGGTCGGCGCCCTGGTCGATCGTGCGGGCGAAGGCGCGGAACACGGCGATCTCTTCGGTGCAGGGCGAGCGCAAATCCTCGACCAGCATGGCGCGGCCAGCCGCGTCCAGGCCGGCGCCGGCCTTGGCCAGAACCTCGTCGCGGTACGAGGCGACCTCGCGCTCGGGGTCGATGCGGGTGACGGTCAGGCCGGGGATGTCGTCTTCGACGGCGTACATCACATGCGCGGCGGGATCGGTGGTCGACAGGGTCACCCGATGGCCCAGCCGCGCCAGGCCGACGGCGATGGCGGCGGCGATCCGGGTCTTGCCGGTGCCCCCCTTGCCCATGGTCATCACCACGCCATGGCCGGGGCCGGCGATCTCGGCGATCAAAGGGTCCAAGCCGCCCGGCGGCGATGGCTCCAAGGATGGAAACACCAAGGGCACCAAGGACACCAAGGCGGCCGGAACCGGGGCGGGCGACGTCGTGTCCCCCTCGGTCGCTTGGTGTCCTTTGTGTCCTTGGTGTTGAAAACCCAGTGTCCCGCCGTCACCGTTCATGGCGCGCAAGGCTTCAAGGCCGACCGTGCCCCTGGGCAGGAACGGCGTCTCGGTGCGGGGCAGGGTGGACAGACCGGCGGGCATGCCGGCCAGGGCGTCCTTCCCGCGCGCCGTCATCGCGTCGGCGATGGCGTCGCCCGGCCGGGCCGCGACGAACACGCCGTTCAGCGCCAGCCGCAGATTGCCCACGCCGAGTTCGGCAAGCTCGCGCCGGGTGCGCTCGGCCTCGCGCAGGGCCGATCGCTCGGGGCGGGCGACCAGCACCACGGCGGTGGTCGCCGGGTCGGACAACTGGGCGACGGTGGCGGCGTACAGCGCCTTTTGCGCCTCCAGCCCGGCCAGCGGCCCCAGGCACGAGGCGCCGCCGGTCGACGACGCGATGAACTCGGTCCATGCCGAGGGCAGCGTCAACAGCCGCAAGGTGTGGCCGGTGGGGGCGGTGTCGAAGATGACGTGGTCGAACGCGGCGGTGGCGGCCGGATCGCCCAGCAGCTTGGCGAATTCGTCGAAGGCGGCGATCTCGACCGTGCAGGCGCCCGAGAACTGCTCCTCCATGCTGGCGATGGCGGCCGGCGGCAGGATGCCCCGATAGGGGCCGACCATGCGCTCGCGGTAATCGCCAGCCGCCGCCTCGGGGTCGATGTTCAAAGCCCACAAGCCCGCCACGCCGTCGATCGGCGTGGGCCGCGACGACAGCGCGGTGCCCAGCACCTCGTCCAGATTGGACGCCGGATCGGTGCTGACGATCAGCACCCGGCCGCCGCCCTCGGCCAGGGCCAGTCCGGTCGCGCAGGACAGCGAGGTCTTGCCCACCCCGCCCGAGCCGGTGAAGAACAGATGCCGGGTCTGGACGATCGGCAACATCAACAGCAGCCGGATTTGGGCGAACAGCACGACTTGACCAGACCCAGTTTGGCGGCCAGTTGGTCGCGTGACAAATGGATGCCGGTCGAGACGATGCGGCCGTCGATGGCGATGATCGGCAAGCGGTCGAGGCCGGCCTCCAACTCCTTGACCACCGCCGGATTGGCGGCGAATGCCTGCGGCTCCTGGCCCAGATTGTAACGCCGCACGGTCACGCCCTGCTCGGCCACCCAATTCAGGTCGGCGGCGAAGGCGACCAGCGCGGGGTCGACCTGGGGGCCGCACACGCCGGTCGAGCAGCACATGGCGGGATCGTAGACGTCCAACGTCTTGCTCATGGTTTCGCTCCTTCGTACCAATCCTTGGACCCATTGACGATGCGCACCACCGACAGCATCACCGGCACCTCGATCAGGACGCCGACGACGGTCGCCAGGGCGGCGCCCGAGTGGAAGCCGAACAGGCTGATCGCGGCGGCGACCGCCAGCTCGAAGAAGTTCGAGGCCCCGATCAGCGCCGACGGCCCGGCCACGCAATGGGCGACGCCCAGCTTGCGATTGAGCAGATAGGCGAGTCCACTGTTGAAATAGACCTGGATGGTGATCGGCACCGCCAGCATCAGGATGACCAAAGGCTGGGCGATGATCTGCTCGCCCTGGAAGCCGAACAGAAGCACCAGCGTGGTCAGCAGCGCCAGCAGCGACACCGGACCCAGCCGGTCCAGGGTGGCCGCCAGCGAGCCGCGCGCCAGCAGCGTCTTGCGCCAGACTTGCGCGACGATCACCGGCACCACGATGTAAAGCACCACCGACAGCAGCAGCGTGTCCCAGGGCACCACGATCGACGACAGGCCCAGCAGCAGCCCGACGATCGGCGCGAAGGCCACCACCATGATGGCGTCGTTGAGCGCCACCTGCGACAGGGTGAAATGCGGCTCGCCCTTGGTCAGGTTGGACCACACGAACACCATGGCGGTGCAAGGCGCGGCGGCCAGCAGGATCAGCCCGGCGATGTAGCTGTCGATCTGGTCGGCGGGCAGATAGGGGCGGAACAGCGTGGCGATGAACACCCAGCCCAGCAAGGCCATCGAGAACGGCTTGACCGCCCAGTTGATGAACAAGGTGACACCGATGCCCTTCCAGTGCTCCTTGACCTGGTGCAGGGCGCCGAAATCGATCTTCAGCAGCATGGGGATGATCATCAGCCAGATCAGCACCGCCACCGGCAGGTTGACCTGGGCGATCTCCATGCCCCCGATGGCGTGGAACGGCGCCGGCAGGAAATGGCCCAAGCCCACGCCCACCACGATGCACAACCCGACCCAGACGGTCAGATAGCGCTCGAAGACGCCCATCAGACCTCCCCCGCCCGCTCGGGACCGACTTCGATCAGCTTGCGGATTTTGGCCTCGATCATGCCATAGACCTCGCGGAACGCCGCCAAGCGTCGCTCAACCGTGCCCTCGGCGGCGGCCGGGTCGGGAAAGCCGATATGAAGCGTCGAGGGATGGCCCGGCCACACCGGGCAGACCTCGCCGGCCGCGTTGTCGCAGACGGTGATGACCAAATCCATCCGGGGCGCGTCGGGCCGCGCGAACTCGTCCCACGACTTCGAGCGCAGACCCTCGACCGAGTGGCCCTTTTCCCGAAGAACGTCGAGGCTGAGCGGATTGACCTTGCCGGTCGGATGGCTGCCGGCGCTGTAGGCCTTCCACTTGCCGCCGCCCAGATCGTTGATCAGGCATTCCGCCAGCACGCTGCGCGCGCTGTTGCCGGTGCACAGGACCAGCACGTTGATGGGCTGAGCCGCGCCGATGGCGTCCAGCCGCTTTTGCAGCGACAGCTTGTCCAGCGAGCGGATCGGCAAGGCGGCGAACACGCCGATCCGGTTGTGGAGCATGCGCATCACCTCGCCGCAAAAGGCCGCCTTCTCGGCTTCGGACCCCTCGAAGGCGGCCGGGTCGGGCACGCCCCAATGGGCGGTCATCGGCTGACCCGGCCAAGCCGGGCACACCTCGCCGGCCGCGTTGTCGCAGACGGTGAAGACGAAATCCAGTTGGGGCGCGCCGGGGCGGGCGAACTCGTCCCACGACTTCGAGCGCAGGCCCCCGGTGGGATGATTGGTCTTTTCAAGCAGCGCCAGGACGGTCGGATCAAGATGACCCTTGGGCTGGCTGCCGGCGCTGAACCCCTTGAACTTCGCGCCGAAATCGCGGTTCAAAATGCTCTCGGCCAGAACGCTGCGCGCCGAGTTGCCGGTGCACAGGAACAGGACGTTCCATATCTTCTCGCTCATGATGATCCCCCACAACAGGCGGTGGCCTCCAAGGCTCGGGCATTCGGGCCGAGAGCGGCGCGGCCCTGGTCGCATAGGACCTGGAGCGGAACCGCGTTGACCATCGCCAGCACCCGCCGGTCCTCGGCGGTGGTGGGATCGTCGCCCAGCGAAGCGGCCAGCAGGGCCAGGAAGCGCCACGCATACGGATTGAGTTCGCGTTCGGCGCGGCGGTAAAAAACCCACTTGCCGTCACGCCGGGCCTGAACCAGCCCGGCGGTCTTCAGCGCCGCCAGATGCTTGGACACGGTGGCGGGCGCCAGGTCCAGCACCGCCGTGATCTGGCAGACGCACAGCTCGCCGCCTTCCAGCAGCTTCAGGATGCGCGCCCGGCTGCGGTCGGCGACGGCCTTGGCGACGGTTTCGAACGTCTCGATCATCGGGCGACGATGGCGTCATTTCGTCAGAATGGAAAGTGATATATTCATGACGCTTCCACCCACCATCGGGGGAGTTGACACCCCGGCCAATCGTCGCGACCTCCCCCCGTATGACGACCTATCGCGATTCGCTGCCGCAGCTTGACCGCGGCCCGTTCCTCACCGATGGCGGGCTGGAGACCACGCTGGTCTTCCACCAGGGACTCGACCTGCCCTGTTTCGCGGCCTTTCCGCTGATCCGCGACGCGGCGGGGCGCCAGACCTTGCGGCGCTATTTCGAGCCCTATCTGGACACCGCCCGCGAATGGGATCTGGGCTTCGTGCTCGACACGCCGACATGGCGGGCCAATCCCGACTGGGGCGCCAAGCTGGGCTATTCGGACATCGAACTGGCGGCGGTCAATCGCGTCTCGGTGGCCTGGGCGCGCGATTTGCGCGACGAATTCGCCACCGCCGCCACGCCGATCGTCATCGACGGCGTGATCGGCCCGCGCGGCGACGGCTACCGCGCCGACCAGCGAATGGACGCCGAGCAGGCGCGCCGCTATCACGAGGCGCAGATCGCGGCGTTCCGCGACACCGACGCCGACATGGTCACCGCGATGACCATCACCTACGCCGAAGAGGCGATCGGCATCGCCCGGGCGGCCGCCGAGCACGGCCTGCCGGCGGTGATCTCGTTCACCGTCGAGACCGACGGAAGCCTGCCCTCGGGGGAAGCGCTGGGCGACGCCATCGATCGGGTCGACGCCGCGACGGGCGCGCGGCCCGCCTATTACATGATCAACTGCGCCCACCCCACCCACTTCGCCGAGGTGGTGGCCAAGGGCGGCGCCTGGACCTCGCGGCTGCGCGGCATCCGCGCCAACGCCTCGGCCAAAAGCCACGCCGAACTCGACGCCGCCGAGGATCTGGATTCCGGCGACCCCGCCGATCTGGCCCGCCGCTACCGCGAACTGCTGGGCGGGCTGGAGCGGCTGGCGGTGCTCGGCGGCTGCTGCGGCACCGACCACCGCCACATCCAGGCGATCCGCGACGCTTGCGTCAACCCTGCCGCCGGTAATGCGCCGTCATAGCGGACGCATCAACGGCACCACCAGGACGACGAGGTAAAACGCCAAAAACGCCCAGGGCACCCGCCGCTCGATCGTGCTGAAGGCCGAGCGCTCCAGCGACTTGTAAATTTCGCGCTCCTTGCGGAAGGGCTGGAAGGGCAGGCTTTTCTCCATCTCCTCCAGCACCATGAACTTGGCCTGGTTGAGCTGGCGAAACGAGTCGAGCAAACTGGTCCAGGCGAACGCCGCCACGATGCCGGCCAACGTGGGCTCGTCCTCGGGCAGAATCGCCAGCTCCGTCAGGCGGGCCACGCTGGCGTCGGGCAGCGGCGAAACAGTGGGCTGCTAAGCAGGAATAAGATTGGAATAAAATTCCTTGATTTGGACAGAGTGGCGAGTTAGCGTGAGCCCAGCGAGGTTCGACGGAGATCCGCCCGTGTCGAGACGTTCAGGTGATGATGCACGAAGGGACTTAGGCCCGCACTTCCCAGAGCTGGCCCGCTTGCTGGATGAAGCTTACCGGGAGTTTCTTGAGAAAACGCGCGAGTTTGCGCACAAACTTGAGACGGGCACGAAGGCATCAATCATACGAGATCTCTCGTTGCGCAGGCTGAGAGAATACTGCGATACCGCGCCAGGGGCGCACTTCTTTAAGAAAGGTAATCTTTCGTTAATCTGTTTTAATAATAACTGGGTTCTACGCATTAAGCAGTTGCGTAGCGGGTTTAAGGTAGCCGTTAGCCCGACCGGCTCATCGAAGGCTTACGATCGCAACGAACTTCCGACTTCGATGGCGTCGTTGCTTCCTACCGAACCTCCGGCCACCTGCTTATACCTGGGGTGGGCGGTGCCTGAAAATGCCCCCAGTCGGATCCAAAAGTTCGTGGTCTGCAACAATGAATTTCGTGAGCTGGATTGGGCGCTGCCACTCGATGAGGACGGCCCTACGCCTCCCGAAAGGTTGCCGCTGCCTGAGCCGCCCGAACCTCCGGCTGAACGCAACCGTGTCCGCGTGAAGGAAGAGAAGAAGCGTCGAGCAAATGAGTAAGCAGTTCAACGGCCAGCTTTTGGCGCTTGCGCGGCAGGTGCGTCGGCTTAGCCAAGCAGAACTGGTGGAAAAAATCGGGAGTGCCTTAACACAGGGCACCCTATCAAAAATTGAGCATGGTCGCGTTCAGCCAAGCGAGGAATTGGTTGGCGCGTTCTCGTCCGCATTGAAATTAAAATCAAGCTTCTTCTTTGACGGGGCGTACGTCAGGGAGCCTATGGTAAGCTACCACAGAAAGAGGCAAAAGCTAACCGCTAGAGATTTGGATGCCCTCTATGGTATCGCCGAGGTGTATCGGCTAAACATCCGCAGGTGCCTTGAGTCTGTTGAAGTGGAAGCAACGCTTCCTTCTCTGCCTGCTATCGACCCAGACCAATATGAACGACAGGTAGAGGAAATAGCAGCGGCTGTAAGACAGCGGTGGCAAGTTCCGCGCGGCCCGATCAAGGATTTGACGAAGCTTGTTGAGGACTCTGGTGTTATCATAGTTCCATTTAACTTTGGCACCCCGCTCATTGATGGGTTCTGCCAACACAAATGCGACGGTCTGCCGCCGCTTGTTTTTATCAACAATCAGCAGCCTAAAGATCGTTATCGCTTTAGTTTGGCGCACGAGGTGGGGCACTTGGTGATGCACCACACACCGCACCCAGAACAAGAAATTGAGGCAAACCGATTCGCATCGGAATTGCTCATGCCGTCCAAAGAGATTGCGCATGATTTCTATGACCTGTCGCTAAAGAAGTTCATGGAACTCAAGTTGTATTGGGGAACATCGATGCAGGCCCTTATATACAAGGCTTGGCAAGTTGGTAGACTTGATGACCGCATGTTTAAGTACTACAACGTTGAAATGTCCAAGAGAGGCTTTCGCAAGAGAGAGCCTGTTGAGGCATCCCACCTAGCCGAATCACCTGCGACTATTAAATGGATCATGGAAGCTCACGTCGGTGATCTTGGATATACGATCAATGATCTTAGCGATATTTTCGGTTTGGAGGAAGACGAGCTAAGGGAAATGTTCCCCGTGGATCGCCCGAAGCCGCGCCTTAGGCTGATTGTAAACCAACGTTAGTGCGTCTGGTCCTTCCCTCGACGCCGACACCAAAATGATCGTCTCGTACTTCGTCAGGGACCGCTCGGGGCAGTCGGCGATCGCCCTCATGGATGACCTGTGCGGCCGGCTGGCGAACCGGGTCCAGATCACCACCGATGGGCACAAGGCTTATCTCGAAGCCGTCGAGGGCGCGGACATGAAAATCCGGTGCATGCGCCCCCCCGTCGCCACGAATATGGCGCGGAACAGGAGGTGACGGCAAGCGATGCGCGAGAGCCTAACCCCGCCGCCGGTAATGCGCCGTCATGAATTGCCGCCAAGTGCCGTCGTCGGTCCGCACGGCCGAGGTCAGCACGCGGTGGTCGTCGCTCTCGAAGGTGATCACGTCCTGGAACCGCGCCATGGTCTGGCCGCCGGTCAGCGGGTTCGGTCCCTCGGTGTCCAGGGTCAGGACGTTGCCTTGCAAGGTGCCCTCGTACAGCCACAGATGGGTCATCATCGAGCCGACGAAGGTGCCGACATAACGTTGCCGCGAGGGGTCGTAGCCCAGGGTCATCACGGTGGCCATGGCGCCGCCGCCGGGCATGTCGCCGCGGCCCTCGGCCAGCACCCACAGGCCGCCAAGGGCGCGCACCGATTCGGTGCCCAGGAAGGTGGCGGGGGTTTGCCCCGGCTCCATGGCCATCTCGGCCTCGCTGGTCCACTCGCCCAGCAGGCGGCGCAGCCATAGATGCTCCAGTTGCGGTTCGGTCGACATCGGGCACGGCCCCAGATGGGCGGCCAGCCGTTCCAGGCTTTCGCTCCAGCCCTGCACCGCGCCGCTTTCCTCGGCCAGCGCGTCGGACACGTTCTGGCCGACCGTCAGGCGGGTGCCGCCGTCCTGGGCGGCGAAGGTCACGGTGACCAGCAGTTGCTCCGGCCAATCGGGGCTCATGCCGTATTGGGTGGGCGAGACGACATTGCCCTCGGGGTCGGAGAAGAAATCGGTCGAGACGATGCGCTCGCCCGGCACGATCTCGCGGTAAATCCCCTTGCACCAGTAATCCTGGCCCTCGGGCGAGCGCATGCGAAAGTGCCAAGCGCCGCCGGGGCGCGGATCGACCGCGCAAACCGGCGTGGTGAAGCCATGCGGCCCCCACCATTGGGCGATCCGCTCGGGCTGGGTCCAGGCCGCGAACACCGCGTCGGGCGGCGCCGCCAAATATCGGGTGAGTTCCATCACGGTGGCCCTCGTCGCTCGGGGGAAGATGGGACGGCGGCCGAGCTTCGCCGATCGCCCCGAAGGGATACCTCAAGCCGCAGCGCGAGCACCGCCAGCGCGAACAGCGCCACCGCGCCGGCCTGATGCGCCGAGGCCAGCGCGACCGGCACCCCCAGCAGCAGGGTCGCCACGCCCAGCGCGGCCTGGACCCAGGCCAAGCCGGCCAGCGCCGCCAGCGTCGCGCCGCGGCCCTTGACCCAAGCCCAGGTGGCGGCGGCCAGCGTGGCCATGGCCAGCATCCGGTGGGTGAATTGAACGGCGCCGTGGGCGTTGAGGATGTCGGCCCCGTCGTCGGGGAACAGACGGCCGTTCATCAGCGGGAAGGTGCCATAGACCAGACCGGCGTCCAGCCCGGCGACCAAGGCGCCCCAGGTGGCGGTCAGGAAGGTCAGGACCAGCACGGTCGAGACGGCGCGGCTGGGCTGCGCGGCGCGCCGCGGGATCAGCAGATCCAAGGCCACCCACTCGATGGCGCCCAGGATCAGGAAGGCGGTCATCAAATGCGCGGCGAGCCGGAAATGGCTGACGTCGGGGCGGTCGACCAGCCCGCTTTTCACCATCACCCAGCCGAGCAACCCCTGCAAGCCGCCCAGCGCGAAGATCGCCAGCAGTTTTCCGGCGAGTCCGGGGGCCAGCATGCCGCGCCAGGCGAACACCACCAGCGGCACGAAAAACGCCAGGCCGATGGCGCGGCCCCACAGCCGATGGATGAATTCCAGCCAGAAGATGCCCTTGAATCCCTCCAGGTCCATATCCGAGTTGACCAGACGGAATTCGGGCGTGGCGCGGTAGCGGGCGAAGGCCGCCTCCCATTCCTCGGGGCCGAGCGGCGGCAATAGGCGCAAGGGTTGCCATTCGACCATCGACAGGCCGGAATGGGTCAGGCGGGTCAGCCCGCCCAGCACAACCATGATGAAAACCATCGCGCCGCAGCCGATCAGCCACCACGCCACCGGTCTGGAGCCCTTCCTGGCCATTCGGGTCTCGCCGGACACTTCGTCTTCCCTCGCGCCGTCCATTCGTGTCAGCATCGCCAAGAGGGCCTTCGGAGGCAACATGCCATTCAAGTCTTATGTCGTACTGCTGAAGTTGCGTATTGGCGCGATGATCGCGCTTAGCGCGATCATGGGCTATGTCGCCATCGCCCGCGAGGTCCGCGCGCTGGAGATCGTCGCGCTGGCCCTGGCGATGGCGCTGGGCTCGGCGGCGGCCTCGATGTTCAACCATTTCTACGACCGCGACATCGACCGGCTGATGAAGCGCACCGCCGGACGGCCGCTGGCCTTGGGGCTGCTGCCCCGGCCGGGCGCCGTGCTGCCCATCGCGGCGGCGCTCTTGGTCGGCGGCTTGGCTCTCGCCCTGCTGGCCTTCAATCTGGTGGTGGCGATCCACCTGTTCCTGGGGGCCTTCATCTATGCCGTGGTCTATACGGTGTGGCTGAAGCGCCGGACCTGGATCAACATCGTGATCGGCGGCGCGGCCGGCAGCTTCGCGGTGCTGGCCGGCGGGGCGGCGGTCGATCCGGGCCATTGGGCCTTGCCGACCATGCTGGCCGTGACCTTGTTCCTGTGGACCCCCAGCCATTTCTGGTCGCTGGCCATCCTGCTGCGCGAGGACTATGCGCGGGCCGGCGTGCCGATGCTGCCGGTGCTGATCGGCGACGCCCGGACGGCCCGCGCCATCCTGGCCAACAGCGTGTTGCTGGTCGGCTCGGCGGCATTGCCCTGGGCCACCGGGCATCTTGGGAACGCCTATGGGCTGATCTCGGCGCTGCTCGGCGCGGCGCTGCTGGCCGGCAATCTCAAGCTGGCGCGCACGCCCAGCCCGGTTTGGGCGCGGCGCAACTTCTTCGGCTCGATGTATTGGCTGGTCGGGCTGTTCCTGGCGGTCCTAGTGGACGTCAATTGGCCTTGACGACCATGATCTTGCCGCGCATCCGGGTGTGCGGCAGGCCGCAATACTCGCTGCATTGCAGGGTCATCGTGACCTCGTCGGTCGGAGCCAGGGGAAGGATCTGCACCAGACCGGGGGGCAGGGGGCGCTCGACGCCGTTCAGCACGACGGCGTGCGGCACGTCGGCCGAGGCGACGTGCAGGCGGTACTCGCGTCCCGCCTCCAACTCCAGCACCGGGTAGAAGCGCCAGCGCTCGGCGCGCAGCCACACGTCGCCGGGGGGCGGACGCACCACCGGCATGCCGTCGATCTCGGCGCCGGTGGCGTGCGCGGCGACCATGGCCTCGACCCGCCGCGAGAAGTCGGGCGGGGCGGCGTAGGCGCCGGGGGCTTGCCGCTCGCTCGACCACCAGGTCGGCATGGCGGCGATCAGCCCCACGCCGACGATCAGAATCAGGGCGGCGGTCAGCCGGTCACGCATCGCGCGCCTCGCGTTTCAACAAAAGCGTCAGGGCGCTCCACACGAACAGCACGCCGCCCAGCACGGCGATGGCGCCGCCCAGCCCGACCACGCCCATCGAGACGATCTTCCACACGCTGTCCAGACCCTGCTCGGCGCCGGTCGATTTGCGCGGCACGCCGGTGGCGCCGGCCAGGAAGAAGCCCAGCGCGTGCAAAAGCTGGCCCCAGCCATAGAGATGGTACTGCAAGGTCAGCACCCGGCCCGGCTTGGGCCGGCGGCCCAGCAGCGGCAGGAAGACGACGTGGAACAGGCCCATCATGGCCAGATTCACCCCGCCGATCGCCGCGTGGTAATGCGACGGGGTGCGGGTGTCGGCGACGCCCAGGAAGAACCCCGAGACCCCGCCTAGGAAGAACACCGCCAGCGACAGGCCCAGGGCCAGGGTGGCGGGCGATTTCCAATCGGGCCGCGGCCCGGTCAGGAACAGCCGCGCCACGCCCAAGCCGGCGATCAGCGGCGGCAGCGGCAGCGCGTACCACAACAGATCGGTGAAGGCGTGGCGGTGGGCCAAGCCCAGCACGTCATGACGGGCATAGATCAAGGGCGCCGCCAGCGCGGCGATGGCCAGCAGGGCGAACACCGCGCGGGTCACGTTGGGCGGCAGCGGCGCCCGCCCGAAGGCGGCCACTCCCAGCCGGTGCCAAGCGATCATCAGCATCGCGGTGTTGACGAATTGCAGCACATGGCCGCCGCCCCAGAACAGGCGCTCGATGTAATGGGCGCGGTCGGTGCCCGCGGGGATCGACAGGGCGGCGATCACGAAGCACAGGCAGGCGGCCAGAAAGCCCAGCCCGGCGCAGGCCAGCCCGAAGGCGCCGGGATCGTCGATCGCGAACACGCCCGGCCGCCACAAGGCCAGCGCCACGCCCAAGGCGGCCATGCCCAGCCCGACATAGTAAAGCGGATGGTCCAGCACCGGGACGTAGTTGTTCAGCGACGCCTCGCCCTGATTGCCTAGGGTGGGGACCAGCAGCAGCGCCGAACCCGCCACGGCCAGCCACAGCCCGGCGCGCGCCGTGACGCCGGGCGG
>JADGAL010000139.1 GCA_015232025.1 Alphaproteobacteria bacterium | reverse complement strand
AACATCCCCTGGTTTTCCCCCAACGCCCTGTCGCATTGGGGGATTGTGGCCATCACCGGGAAATGGGGGGTCAAAATTCGACGCCGATTTCGCCGGTCAGGGGGTCAAAATTGCACGCCGGTTTCCAAAGCCGGCATCGCCGCGCAGCAGCGCCGGCCAGCGATCACGCCCGATCCGGTCAAGCAGTGCCCATAGCCCCGGACCGGTGTGATTCGAGGTGTGCTCGTCGCCGGCCTTGACGTCCACCTCCAGCACTAGGCGCAGGTTCGCCGCCATGTAGGTGTGGTAGGTGTGCGACGGTCGGCCGGGCTTGTGGGGATTGTAGCCGACCTCGGCGCCTTCCTGGTGCCCATAAAGCAACTTGACCGTCGTGTCCACGTCCAGAATCCACGGCTCGCCCAACGCGGCAAACGTGCAATAGTCCAGATGGCGATGGCACCACTCGCGCGCCTTGTCCTCATCCATTGTCTTCAGCGCTCGTCTCACCGCATCCTCACTGACGACGCGATCCATCCCCAGCAATTCAGGAAGGACAACATCCCCCCGCAGCGCCGTCATGTGCGCGTACCGCCAATGCCCGGCCAGGATCGACAGCATCACCGTCCCAAAAACATCCCGCTTCTTCGGCGCGTTCGGACTTCGGTACACCAGCGGGCCATCGGCAACCCAGCCATCGAACAACCCGCCCGCCTTCAGAAAATCGATGAAGAACGGAAGCTGCCCCAGTGGCGTTACCGCACCCTCGTTGTCCCACTCCACATGCACCCGGCCGCCAAAAGTGTCGACCGAAACCGGCCCAGGCAGCAACGGCGTTGCCACCTTGGGTTGCTCACCCGCAAGGTGACGCGTCAGCAGAGGAAAGTCGTTCGCCATCCCCTGAAATTCCACAAATCTCCGGCGCGTGGCAAGCCACCAACTCATGTTTCTAGGATTAAGAATAGTTTCATAGAAATTCGCATCCTTAACTGGTCTAATCTGCTGACAGTATGGCATAATACGAAAATCATCGAACTGCAACGCGATCCAAAAGGCTTGGTGCCTTACGGGACAAAAGTATTCAGCCAGAACGATGAAGACGGGATCATCGCCGAGATATTCCGGCGGATCAATACAACCAACCGAATGTTCGTCGAGATCGGCGTTGGCGCCACCGAAAACAATACACTTTTTCTTCTGCTTCAGGGGTGGAGCGGAGTCTGGGCCGACGCCGATCGTCCGACCCTTGACGAGGCTGCGCGCCGCTACGCGACATTCAGGCAAAAGGGTCGCCTGACGCTCGTCCATGCCTACATCGGACCAGACAATATCGAAACCCTGCTCGAGGCCAGTGGGGTTCCGGCTGAGCCCGATCTACTGTCCCTGGACATTGACGGGAACGATTACCACGTCTTGGAAGCCATCCGGAACTGGCGGCCCCGCGTTCTGATCTTGGAGTACAACGCGCAGTTCGGTCCCGAGAGTGGCTACGTCATGCCTTTCAATCCCAATCATGGCGGCTGGCCGGGAAACATGGCGTTCGGAGCTGCCCTGAGTCCGATAACTGAATTGTGCGAGAGCAAGGGCTACGCTCTGGTTGGATGTAACTACAATGGCGTCAACGCCTTTTTCGTCCGACAAGATCTGGTTGGCAGCCTTTTCTCGGCGCCCTTCACGGCGGTCCATCACTGGCGTCCGTTCGTCCATCCGATATTGACAATACCGCCCGTGGGACATCCAGTTTCCGACTCCGCCGATCTGTCGAACGACGGACACGCTGGGGCTCAGGCCGCCCCTCGGTAGCGAACTGGCGTGCCGCGCGTCTCGCGCCGCTCTCCCGGGAAGGCCCGTTGCTATGCGCTTGTCCTGGGACATTGGGCGCGGTAGCGTTCTGGCCGCGCGGCGAACGAGGGGAGGGCCATCGTGCCCAGTGAACATCGGTTGATCCTTCCGGTCGCCTCGGAATTCGCGCGGGTGCGGGGCTTGAACGCGCCGCCCGCCGAGCGCGTGGCGCTGTTCGCGACGGTGGCGCGCCTCGCCACCCTGACCATGATCGCGCGGGCCGGTTCGGGGCATATCGGGTCCAGCTTCTCCAGTCTCGACATCGTCTCGTGGCTGCTGCTCGAAGAGCTTGAGCGGAGCGACCGCGCGCCGGGGCTTTACTTCTCGTCCAAGGGCCATGACGCGCCGGGGCTTTACGCGGTGCTGGCCGGGCTGGGCCGGCTGCCGTTCGACAGCTTGACGCGGCTGCGCCGGCTGGGCGGGCTGCCCGGCCATCCCGACGTCTCGGTGCCGGGCATCGCGGCCAACACCGGCTCGCTGGGCATGGGCATCTCGAAGGCCAAGGGCATGCTGCTGGCCGCCCGGCTGAAGGGCCAGGCGCAACGGCTGTTCGTGCTGACCGGCGACGGCGAGCTTCAGGAAGGCCAGATCTGGGAAAGCCTGCTGCCCTGCGCGCACGCCCGCCTGGGCGAGTTGACGGTGATCGTCGATCACAACCGCATGCAGTCCGACACCCATGTCGCCAAGACCAGCGATCTCGGCGATCTCGAAGCCCGCTTCGCCGCCCATGGCTGGCACGCGGCGCGCTGCGACGGCCATGATCTGGGCGCCTTGTCCGGGGCGCTCGATGACTTCGCCCGCATCGCCGACCGGCCCAAGGTGCTGATCGCCGAGACCGTGAAGGGACGCGGCGTGTCGTTCATGGAACACACCGCCATGCCGCCGGACCAGGAGCTTTACCGCTACCACTCCGGGGCGCCGTCGCCCGACGATTACGCCCGCGCCGCCGCCGAGTTGCGCGCCGAGGCCGACCGCCGGCTCGACGCCCTGGGAGCCGGGCCGCTGGTGGTCGAGAGCATCGAGGGCGCGCCCGCCGCGCCGATCGGGCCGCGCCAGCGGCTGGTCGCGGCCTATGGTCAGGCGCTGATCGAGGCGGCGGCGCGGCGGCCCGAGATCGTGGCGCTCGACGCCGATCTGGTGCTCGACACCGGGCTGATCCCGTTCCGCCAACGCTTCCCCGACCGCTTCTTCGAATGCGGCATCGCCGAGCAGGACATGGTCTCGACGGCGGGTGGAATGGCGCTGGCCGGGCTGTTGCCCTTCGTCCACTCCTTCGCCTGTTTCCTGTCGACGCGGCCCAACGAGCAGATCTACGCCAACGCCTCGGAGCGGCGGCGGATCGTCCATGTCGGCTCGCTGGCCGGATTGCTGCCGGCCGGGCCGGGCCATTCGCATCAATCGGTGCGCGACGTCTCGGCGCTGGCCGCCGTGCCCGGTCTGGTCATGGTGCAGCCCGGCTGCGAGGCCGAGACCCGCTTGGCGGTCGCGTGGGCCGCCGACCGCGCCGAGGCCAGCGTCTATATCCGCCTCGTCTCGATTCCGGTCGAGGTGACCTGGACCTTGCCCGAGGATTACGACTTGGAGGAGGGCCGGGGGGTCGCCCTGACCGAGGGCGGCGACGCGGTGCTGGTCACCCACGGCCCGGTGATGCTGGGCGCGGCGATCGAGGCTTGCGCCCTGCTGCGCGAGCAAGGCGTCGGGCTCAAGGTGGTGAACCTGCCCTGGCTCAACCGGCTCGACGCCGGCTGGCTGGCCGGCATGCTGGCCGGAACGCGGGCGCTGATCACCCTCGACGACCATTACCTGATCGGCGGCCAGGGCCAGATGGTGCTGGCCACCCTGGCCGAGCACGGCCTGTCGCCCCGCTTGACGGTGCGCCGCCTGGGCCTCTCCGACTTCCCCGCCTGCGGCCGCAACGACGAGGTCGCCCGCCATCATGGCCTCGACGCGGAGGGCATCGCCCGCACCGTGCGGGCCAGCCTGGGAGACCATTGATGGATGACGACCAGCTCACCGCCTATTTCCAGCAGCTCGCCAATCTGGTCCAGGGCGTCCACTTCCGCCAACTCGACCTGATCGAGCGGCAGATCCTGCTGTCGGGCCACCAAGCCAGCTTGGCGTCGAGCGGGCGCGGAGCGCTTGGCGAATTGTCCGAGGCCGAGTTCCGCGTTTACTCGCAGACCGGCGAGGACGGCATCATCGATTGGCTGGTCGAGCGCCTGCCGATCTCGTCGCGCCGCTTCGTCGAGTTCGGGGTCGGCAATTATCTGGAGTCCAACACCCGCTTCCTGCTGCGCCATCGCAACTGGAAGGGATTGGTGATGGAGGCATCGGCCAAGGAGGTCGAGGCGATCCGCAAGGACCCGATCTCGTGGCAGCACGACTTGACCGCCGCCTGCCATTTCGTGACCCGCGACAGCATCAACGGGCTGATCGCCGGCTATGGCTTCGACGGCGACATCGGCATCCTGTCGATCGACATCGACGGCAACGACTACTGGGTGCTGGAAGCGATCGAGTGCGCGCGGGCCGACATACTGATCTGCGAGTACAACGCCGTGTTCGGCGACGTGCACGCGGTCAGCGTTCCTTACGTCGAGGGCTTCGACCGCACCCGGATGCATCCCTCGAACCTGTATTGGGGCGCCTCGATCCGCGCCTTCGAACGGCTGGCCGCCGCCAAGGGCTACACCCTGGTGGGCGGCAATCTGGCGGGCCACAACGCCTTCTTCGTGCGCGACGCGCTGGTCGGCCATCTCGACCTCGCCCGGCGCGTCACGCATCCCTCGCTGTTTCGGGAATCGCGCGACGAGACCGGCCGCCTGACCCATGTCGGCGGGCTTGATCGGGCCAAGCTGATCGAGCACACCCCGTTGATCGACGTCGCCACTGGCGCGGCCGTCACCCTGGCCGGCCTGGGCGTGATCTACGGCGAGGAGTGGCTGGCGCGGATGCGATGACGATCCTTGCGCCCCGCCCGACCGCCGCGCTAGGCTATTGGACGCGATCAGAAGGATCGGCGCGATGACCTTGCGAATCGGCTTCCTGTTTCCCAGCAGCGACTATCTCCACGACCCGTTCCGGGGCGATCCCCACACCCATTTCCAGATCCTGACGGTGCTCGAGGCGCGCTTTGGCGCCCAGGTGTCGCTTGAGCTGATCGATCTGCGCGGCATCCAGCGGCCCTTCGCGATCCGCCACATTCCCGAATGCGACCTGTTCCTGCAATCGGTCTACACGCTGGACTGGGACGAGCAGGTGTCGCTGGTCAAGGGGCTGAGGCGGGCCTATCCCAAGGCGCTGCACATCGCCGGCGGCCCGCATGCCAGCGTCTACCGCGAGCAGACCCTGGCGGTGTTCGACAGTCTGGTGCTGGGCGAGGCCGAGCAGTCGATCGTCAGCTTGGTCGAGACGGTGCTGGCCGGCGGGCGGCCCGAGCGGATCTACCGCATGATGGCGCCGGTCGATCTCGACGCCTATCCCTTCCCGCGCCGACACTGGCTGCCCAAGGCGGCCATCGCCCGGCGCAACATGATGACCCTGCGGCACGAGCGCATGGATCGTCTGGTCGCCACCACCGCGATCTTCAGCCGCGGCTGCCCCGGCCAATGCGCCTTCTGCGCCATGCCGGCGGTGCGCGGCGACGGCGCGCCGGGCCTGCGCTACCGCGCGCCGCACCTGATCGAAGAGGAGATCGAGTATCTCAAGCGCGACTACGGCATCGAGGGGCTGAACCTGCTCGACGAGATCGGCATCCCGCCCAGGGTGTCGCGCGCCATCCCGCATCTGGAGGCGATCGGCCGCACCGGCATCAAGTGGCGCGGCCAGATCCGGGTCGACGGCCTGACCCGCGACGTCGCCCGGCTGGCGCGCCAGTCCGGCTGCACCGCCCTGGGGATGGGCGTCGAGAGCGTGTGGCAGCCCAGCCTGGACCTGATCCGCAAGCAGATCTCGGTCGAGCAGGCGCGGCGCACCATCGGCCTGCTCAAGGAGGTCGGCATCGAGCCGCGCATCTACATGATCCTGGGCCTGCCCGGCGAGCCCCCCGACATCGTCGAGCGCACCTGGGAGTTCATCCAAGAGACCGGCCCCGATCTGGTCATCCTGTCCTTGTTCACGGTGCGGCCGGGCACCGAGATCGCCGACGATCCGGCCCGCTTCGGCATCGCCCGCGTCGAGGGCGACTGGCGCAAGACCATGCACATGTATGGCCGCTACGCCGACGAGACGCCGTCGCTGACCTTCGACTACGCGCCCGAGGGACCGCTCGGCCCCAGCCTGAGCAGCCGCCAGATCGTCGAGAACTATCGCGAACTGCAACGGCGCCTGCGCGAGGCCGGCCTGAGCGCGCTGCCCTATTACGACGAGGACGAGGAGGCGGCGGCCTGACCGCCCCAGGAGAGCGCCCATGACCGCATTGCCCATCATCGCCAGGGAGGATTCGCGGGCGCGGATGGCCGAGCGCCTGCGCGCCGTCCTGCCGCGGGCGCCGAAGACCGTGCTGCTGATCCAGCCGCTTCAGATCCCCGACGAGAAGATCGACGTCGCGATGGCGGCGCGCAAACGCTACTACTGCTATCCGCCCTATGCGATCGGGCTTCTCAAGACCGATCTGGGGCGGCGCGGCTACGACGTGCGGCTGATCGACCTCAACCACCACGTCCTCGCCGCCTTGCAGGATCGCGATCCGGCGACCACCGGGCCGGACGACATTCGCGACCTGTGGCAAGCCGAGCTGCGCCGCGGCCTCGCCTGCCAGCCCGATCTGGTCGGCATAAGCTGCATGTTCACCATGACCCACGAGGTGATCGGCCGCATGGCGCGCTTCATCCGCGCCGAGGCGCCCGGCGTGGCGGTGGTGGCGGGCGGCGTCCATGTGACCAACGCGCCCGAGATCGTGCTGAACGAGATCCCCGAGATCGACGCGCTGTTCCTGCACGAATGCGACACGGTGTTCGGCGAGACCCTGGATTTCCTGAGCGGCCGCGCCGACGCCCAGGTGTTGCGCCAGGTGGCGACCCGCGACGGGGACGGGGGCGTGATGCTGCTCGACGAGCGCCACGCGCCCGAAGGCGCGGTCCTCGACAGCGCGCCCGATTTCGACGCGCTGCCCTTGGGCGACTATTCGGCGGCCGGCGAAAGCGGCGTGTTCCGCTTCTGGCGCCCGGCCGGGGCGCGGGCCAGCGCCTCGTTGATGCATCGCGGCTGCCGGGCGCGCTGCACCTTTTGCAGCGTGCGCCACTTCAACGGCCCCGGCGTGCGCGGCCGCTCGGTCGGCGCGGTGGTCGACGAGATCGAGCGCCTGCGCGACGAGCGCGGCGTCACCCATCTCACCTGGCTGGACGACGACCTGTTCTACGAGCCCGACAAGACGCTGGCCGTCTTCCAGGAAATGACGCGGCGCGACCTGGGGGTGACCTGGGACGCCTCGAACGGCATCATCGCCTCGGCGGCGGCGGCCCATCCCGAACTGGTCGAGGCCGCCGCCGCCTCGGGCTGCATCGGCATGTATTTCGGCATCGAGTCCGGCAACGCGGAAATCCTGGCCCGCATCCGCAAGCCCTCGGGCCTCAAGCATTATCTGCGGGTCGGCGAATTGATGGCCGGCCATCCCGGCATCTTCACCCGCGGCTTCCTGATCATCGGCTTTCCCGGCGAGACCTTGGGCCAGATGCGCGACACCGTGCGCCTCGCCCGCGACATGGCGCTGGACTGGTACACCGTGCAGCTTCTGACGCCGCTGCCCTCGACCGAGATCTATCACGAGATGGTCGAGGCCGGCCTGATCGCCGCCGGCAGCCTGAACACCGAGGGCGAGGGCTACACCATGTTCTCGGTGCGCGAGGGCGAACGCCAGCGCCGCCGCGAAACCGCCGGCACCGCCTCGGGCCTGCTCGACGCGCTCGACCCCGCCTGGGTGCCCGGCCCGGCCGACATGTCGGCGCTGTGGCTGATGATCGATTTCGAGGTCAATTACGCCCGCGTCGCCGACCAGCGCGACCCCGCCCGGCTGCGCAAGCTGCGGGCCTTCCTGGCCGACGTCTGCGACCGCATGACGCTCGACAATCCGCTGCCCAACCTGTTCCTCGGCTTGGTCGAGGAGCGCCTGGGCGACCCGGCCCAAGCCGAACGGCGCCGCCATGCGGCCCGCGGCTTCCACGATGCCAGCCCCTATTGGCGCACCTGGTTCGAGCGCCTGGAAGTGAGCGTGTGATGCGCGCCCTGTTTCACCGGGACGGCTTCGTCCTGGTCGAGGGACTGTTCGACGCCGCCGCCTGCGACCGTCTCCAGGCGCTGCTGCGCCGTCACGCCGACGCCGATTTCGGCGCCATCCTCAATCCCGACCGCGACGACTTCCTCGAACGCCAGTCGCCGCCCGAGGCGCGGGCGCACGTCGCCGAAACCGCCGCCGCGTTGCGCGCCGCGATGCGCGAGCCCCGCATGGTGGCGCTGCTCGACAGCCTGTGGGAGCGGCCGGTGGTCGGGCTGGGAGAAGGGCCAGGTGGAAAACCAGGTGGGCAACGTCCGCGAATGGTTCTTCACGCCGCGCGCGCGCTTCGCCAGCTTGGCCGAGTTGAACGACTGGCTGATGGCGCGATGCCTGAAG